>JAUMBN010000077.1:0-7493 GCA_032119675.1 Solirubrobacteraceae bacterium
GGCGCATAAGCGAAGCGGCCTCGCCGGCATCCAGCTCAACGCGCACGGTCGGGCGCTGGACAAGCTCGGCCGATTCGAAGGAGATTCCTTCCTCTTCAAGGGCGCCCCGCACCGTGCCGAGGTCGGATGGGGCGGTGAGTATCTCGTAGCAATCCTCGTCGCTTTCGATCTCCGTGGCACCGGCGTCAATGGCCACGAGCAGCTCGTCCTCGGTGTGGCTGCCCGAGTCGACGCTGATGAGGCCGCGCTGCTCGAACAGGTACGCGACCGACCCGGGCTCACCGAGGCTGCCGCCGTGCTTGGTGAGCGCGTGCCGCACCTCGGCGCCGGTCCGGTTTCGGTTGTCGGTAAGCGCCTCGATCAGCAGCGCCACGCCGCCAGGCCCGTATCCCTCGTAGACCACTGACTCGATCGCGTCGGCGTCGGCGCCTTCACCGGTGCCGCGGGCGATTGCCCGCTCGATGTTGTCCTTGGGCATCGACGCATCGCGAGCCTTCTGGATTGCCAGTGCGAGGGACGGGTTGCCGTCCGGGTCGCCGCCGCCTTCCCGCGCGGCGACCGTGATCGCGCGGCCGAGCTTCGTGAAAAGCTTGCCGCGACGCGAGTCGACGACCGCCTTCTTGTGCTTGATGCTCGCCCACTTGGAATGGCCGGCCATGGCCCAAGATCCTATTGGCCCGAAGGGGTCTCCTCAGATTCCCAGCGACCGCGGGTGCTCCCGGTACCAGGCCAGGGTCCTGGCCAGCCCCTCCTCCAGCGGAGTCGTCGCTCGCCACCCAGTCGCGGCCTCGAGCCTCGATGAGTCGATCACCTGCCGCTCAATCTCCCCTTCCGGAACCCCTGTCCCCTTTATCTCGGGAGCCAGGCCAGAGCCGGCGACCCGGAGGATCGCCTCAACGACTTCGAGTGCCGTTCGGGGGACTCCGCTTCCGGCGTTGAAGGCCTCGCCTGCCCCGGCGCCTGTCGCGAGCATGTCGAGCACGGCAAGGTAGGCATCTGCGGCGTCCTCGACGTAGAGGTAGTCGCGCTCGGGGGAGCCATCCGACCGGACTACCGGCCTGCGCTCCTCAATCACTGCGGCCATTGCCTCGGGAACCAGTCGCGACTGGTTCTGGTCCCCGCCGCCATACAGGTTGGCCAGCCGGGTGACCGCCACCGGCAGTCCGTAGGTGTGCCAGTACGACCGCGCGATCAGGTCCGCCGCCGCCTTCGAGGCGTCGTAAGGGAACTGGGCTCGCAGCGGCAGCTCCTCCACGTACGGGAGGACGTCGCTCGGTCCGTATGCCTTGTCTGACGAGGCAACCACTACGCGGTCCACCCCGGCAAGCCGGGACGCCTCCAGGACGTTCCAGGTCCCGACGACGTTTGCTTCGAAGGTGGACCGCGGCGAGGTTCGCGCCACCCCCACGATCGCCTGGGCGGCGAGATGTACGACGGTGTCGATCCCGCGCGCGGCAACGGTTTCCTCGAGGAGGGGGGCATCGAGCAGGTCCCCGTCGACCACGTCGCACCGGGTCTCATTCCCGGTTAGGACGAGGGCACTGCCGGGCTGGGGCTCCCGTCGCAGCACGGTGACCTCACCACCCAGGTCGAGAAGCCGATCGCAGAGCCAGGAGCCAAGCAGGCCGTGGGCGCCGGTAACGAAGATCGACGCCCCGTCGACGCTCCTGCCAAAGCCGTTGCCTACCACCGGCACCACGGGGCCTTCCCGGCCTCCCAGAGTCCGTTGAGCATTGCCGCCTCCTTGTAGGTGTCCATGCAGGCCCAGAATCCATCATGTCGGTAGGCGTGAAGCTCGCCGTCCCCGGCCAGGCTTTCGAGCGGGCCTCCCTCGAGCGGGCCGTCCGGGTCCAAAACCCCGATCAGGCCAGAACCGGCACAGATGAAGCCGCCGTTCACCCAGTCGGAGATGCGGGGCTTCTCCATGAAGCGCCTCACCACTCCGCTCTCATCGATCTCCACCACGCCGAAAGGCAGGTCGGGCCGGACCGCCGTAACCGTGGCCACGGCCCCGCTCGCCTCGTGCTCATTCAGGATCTTGCCAAGATCGGCGTCGGTGAGCCCGTCGGCGTAGGTCAGGCAGAAGGTGTCATCCCCCAACCGGTCACGCACTCTGAGGACTCGCCCCCCGGTGGGGGTGTCCTCGCCGGTGTCGATCGCCGTCACGGTCACTCCGGGCGGCCAATCGGTCTCCTCGGCAAACCGGGAGACCTGGTCGCCCAGGTAGCCGGTGAGGAGCAGGAAGTCGCGGAAGCCCGCAGCGCAATAGAGCATCACCACGTGCCAGACGATCGGCATCCCGCCGATCTCGACCAGCGGTTTGGCCAGGGCTGCCCCGTCGCCGCTCAGGCGGGTGCCGCGCCCTCCGCAGAGAATCACCACGGGCGTTTGGGAAGCATCGGCCATCGGCGCGTGATCGTCGCACGAGAGGCGCGCGAGCGTCGGCCGCCGTCGCGCAGCCACGGGCTAGGCTGGGGCGCCATGAGCGCACCGCCCGGAATCTTCAAGGCCTACGACATCCGAGGGATCTACGGCGACGAGATAGATGGGGACCTCGCCGAGCAGATTGGCCGGGCGTTCACGAGGGTCATCGGTGACCTCTCCGGAAAGGACACGGCCGATCTGGGCATCGGCATCGGGCACGACATGCGACTTCCCGCCGGGGAGCTGAGCGAGCGCTACCGCCAGGGAATCATGGCCGAGGGGGCGCACGTGATCGACATCGGGGAAGTCGGTACCGAGATGCTCTACTGGCTCGTCGGAAGCCGCGAGCTGGACGGTGGCCTGATGTGCACCGCCTCCCACAACCCGAAGGCCTACACGGGGGCCAAGCTGGTCAAGGAGGGGGCCATCGCCCTGTCGGGGGACAGCGGGATCGCTGAGATCCAGCGGTTGGTTGAGGACGGTCTCGGACCGGAGCCCGGCGGCGGCACCTCCGAGACCAGAAAGATCTACAACCCCTTCGGCGCCGCCGCCCTGGAGTTCATCAACCCCGGCGCCGTCAAGCCACTGAAGGTGGTCGTCGACGGGGGCAACGGCATGGCGGGCCCCATGGTCGGCCCGATTCTCCGATACCTGAAGCTCGACCTGGACGAGAACTACTTCGTGCCCGACGGCAATTTCCCCGGCCACGAGCCCAATCCGCTCCTTCCGGAGAACCGGCAGTTCATCATCGACCGGGTCCTCGAGACAGGTGCCGACCTGGGCATCGCCTGGGACGGTGATGCCGACCGCTGTTTCTTCATCGACGACACGGGTCGCTTCGTCGACGGCGACTTCCTCACCGCCCTGCTGGCCGAAAACCTCCTCGAAAAGAACCCCGGCTCTCTTGTCCTTTACGACGTGCGCGCCTCCCGGGCGGTAAGGGATACGGTCGAGCGCCTCGGAGGAAGGGCGCTGCCCAACCGGGTCGGGCACGCCTTCTTCAAGACCCGGATGCGCGACGAGGAAGCGATCTTCGGCGGCGAGGTCTCCGGCCACTACTACTTCCGCGACTTCTACTGCGCCGACTCGGGCACGATCCCCGCCCTGCTCATGCTCGAGCAGATCTCAAAATCCGGAAGGAGCCTCAGCGAGATGCTGGAGGGCCTTCGATCGACCTACTTCATCAGCGGCGAGATCAACTCGGAGGTCGATGACGGCCAGGCGAAGATGGAGGAGATCGAGGAGATATACGCCGCCCGTGGCGCCGAGATCAGCCATATCGACGGAGTCAGCGTCGACTTCGACGACTGGCACTTCAACGTGCGGACGTCGAACACCGAGCCTCTCCTTCGGCTCTGCCTCGAATCGCTCGTCTCCGAGGAGGACATGGAGGCCAAGCGGGACGAGGTGCTGGAAATCATCCGCGGATGAGCGGCCGCTGGGACCCCGATGCCCCGGAGGCGGACCTGGCCGCTCGCGCCGGCATCCACTGCATCCCGGTGCCGACCCCGTTCCTCGTCGGGCCGGTGAATCTCTACCTGATCGAGGACGACCCCCTGACCCTCGTGGACGCCGGCCCGAATTCAGGACTCGCGCTCGAGGCGCTCGGCGCGGGCCTCGCCGAGTTTGGGCGCAGGATCGAGGACGTTGAGCGGATTCTCCTCACGCACCAGCACATGGACCACATAGGCCTGGCCGGCGTACTGGCCCGGACCTCGGGAGCCGAAGTGGCAGCGATCGCCGGCCTCGGGCCATGCCTCGAGCACTACGGGCAGTGGATGGCCTCGGAGGACGCCTTCGCCGAACGGGTGATGGCACGTCACGGAATTCCCGACGACGTCCGGCTGGCGCTCCAGGCCGTCTCGGCCTCCTTTCGCGGATGGGGGGCACCCGTGGCCCCGGACATGACCCTCGTCGATGGCGAGGTGGTGAGGTTCGCCGGACGGGAACTGGAGGTCCATTCCCGCCCCGGCCATTCGCCGTCGGACACCATCTTCTTCGACCGCGAGGCCCGCGTGCTGATCGGCGGCGATCACCTCCTCGCCGATGTTTCGTCAAACCCGCTTATCGCGCGACGTCTCGACTGGGGACTCCCCGGCGACCCGGCCTCCGAAGCCCTCGAGCGCCCCCATCAGCTTGAGATCTACCTCGCTTCCCTGGCCAAGACCGAGGAAATGGATGGCATCGACGCCGTCCTCGGTGGCCACGGCCCCGCCTTCGCCGACTACCGGTCCCTCATTGCCGAGCGGCGTGAGCTACATGATCGGCGCGCAGCGAAGATCCTGCGGATGCTCGAAGAGGGGCCCGCTACCGCACACGAGCTGGCCGGGCGGATGTGGGGCAACGTCGCGGTCACGCAGGCCTACCTGACGCTTTCCGAGATCCTCGGGCACGTGGACCTCCTCAGGGCATCAGGCTCCGTCGCGGTCTCCGAAGACTCGGGGGTCGTTCGCTTCGCGGCGGCCTAGGGCCCAGCCGGTCCCAGGAGATCTCCGACGAGCCTGTCGACTTCGCCGGCGGTTGCCTCCCAGCTGAACCGAGAGGCCCGGTCAACGGCCGCCTGGACGGGCCTTTTGACAGCCAGGGCCGCCTGAAGGGCGGCCGTGATCGCGTCCGGGTCCAGCGGATCGACATATACGGCCGCATCCCCACAGAGTTCCGGCAGCGCCCCGCGCCGAGATGCGACGACGGGAAGGCCGCTCTTCATCGCCTCCAGCGCGGTCAGGCCGAAGCCCTCGTGGAGGGAGGGCAGGACAAAGGCGCCGGCCCCCGCGTAAAGACCGGGAAGGAGGGCGTCGGGAACCCTCCCGACGTATCGCAGGCCCTCCCCGCCTGCGCCCGCCTCGAGTTCGCGCCTTGACTCTCCGGCGACGATCACCTCGACGCCCTCGCGCCCGAGGACGGGAGCCACCTTCTCGAGCACGCTGAAGTTCTTGCGTGAGGTCAGGCCCCCGACAGTCAGAACGTAAGGGCGTTCGAGGCCGAGCGCCCGGCGTGCCGGCTCGGGGTCGGTGCCGGGAGAGAAGCGATCGTCGACACCACCCGGGACCACGCTGACCTTTTCCGGCGCAACCTGGAGAAGATCCACAACCTCCTCCCTCGCAAACTCGCTTGGCACGATCACCAGCCTGGCCCGTCGGGCGATCCGGGGCATCATCAGGCGCTGCCAGGCGGCATAGGGTGCCGAGTACCAGCCGGGCTCGAGGATCGCGGTTGCGTCGTGAATGACGACAACGTTTCCGTCGAAGGCGAGCGGCGCAAGGTTGGCCGGGTTGAGGATGAGGCGGCAGCCCCCGCGCCGCGCCCGGACAGGCAGCACGGCCTGCTCCCACGCCTGGCCCGCCGGACCACCGAAGCCCACGGGGGGCTCTGCTACCCGATAGCGATGCGGGCTTACGGCCGGGAGGCGGAAGGAGAGCTCGCGTGCCCACCTCTCGACACCACCCAGCTGCGCGCGCACGGCAGCCCTGCCGTTGATCAGTACCGGCTGTCTCAGCTCCTGCTCGACCCGACCCTCGCGCGTACCGCCTCGTCGACCAGCAGGCGATGCAGCCGGCCGTCCCCGCTGATCTCGGGGTGAAAGGAGACAGCCATCAGGTTGCCCTGGCGCACGGCGACCGGGTGGCCATCAACGTCCCCGAGAATCTCGACTTCAGGCCCGCAGTCCTCTACCCAGGGCGCCCTTATGAAGACGGCGTGAACCGGGCCGCCATCCAGCCCAAGATCGACCTCCTGTTCGAAGCTGCGTACCTGGCGGCCGAATGCGTTTCGTCTTACACCAGCGTCCAGCACCCCGAGATGCTCTCGCCCGAGGATGATCATCCCGGCGCAGGTCCCAAAGACGGGGCGTCCGCTCGCGCAGAAGTCGCGGAGCGGGCCGGCCAGCCCCTCCCGCTCGATCCCCAGAGCCATCGTCGTCGATTCGCCCCCCGGCAAGACCAGGGCATCGATTCCCAGGAGCCCGGAGGGGACACGGACCTCCTCAACCTCCGCTCCGGCCCCCCGCAGCATCGCGGCGTGAGCCTCGAAGTCACCCTGGAGCGCCAGCACCCCAACCCGCACGGGAGCCGTTTCCCCGCGCGCGCTCACCACCCGCGGGCGCTGAGTACCTGGTCTTCCTCGAGCTTGCTCGCCTCAAGAGAGTCCATGGCCGCGCCGAGGCCGTCCGAGGCCCCGAGAACCCGCTCTGCGTCGGCGAAGTGGGTGGTGGCTTCGACTATGGCGGCGCCCCGGCGTTCGGGGTCCTCGCTCTTGAAGATTCCCGAGCCGACGAAGACACCCTCCGCCCCGAGCTGCATTACGAGCGATGCGTCTGCCGGGGTGGCAATACCCCCGGCGCAGAAGAGGACAACCGGCAGCTTCCCGTCCCGTGCAACCTGCCGGACCAGCTCAACCGGGGCACCGTGCTCCTTGGCGGCCGTCGCCAGCTCGGCCTCGTCAAGGGTTCTCAGGCGCCTGATCTCGCCGTTGATAGTGCGCAGGTGCCGAACCGCCTCGACGATGTCGCCGGTTCCCGCCTCGCCCTTCGAGCGGATCATTGCGGCGCCCTCGGCGATGCGCCGCAGTGCCTCACCCACGTTCGTCGCCCCGCAGACGAACGGGACCTTGAACGGCCACTTGTCGATGTGGTTGGCCTCATCGGCGGGAGTAAGGACCTCGGATTCGTCGATGTAGTCGACCTCCAGTGCCTCGAGGACCTGGGCCTCGGCGAAGTGCCCAATACGGGCCTTGGCCATTACGGGAATCGTGACTGCCTCCTGGATCCCACGGATCATCTGGGGGTCGCTCATCCGCGCCACGCCGCCGTCGCGGCGGATGTCGGATGGCACGCGTTCCAGCGCCATGACCGCGCAGGCGCCGGCGGCCTCCGCAATGCGGGCCTGCTCGGCGTCGACGACGTCCATTATCACGCCGCCCTTGAGCATCTCGGCGAGCCCGGCCTTTACCTGGAAGGTCGCTTCATCACGCATGGTGATGATTCTACGGCCCGCCGCGCCGGCGGGACCAGAGGCAGGGCAGGCGGCCCGGAGCTACTTGAGGCGGAAGGCCTTGATGCGGTCGGCGTAGCG
>JAUMBN010000078.1:0-6944 GCA_032119675.1 Solirubrobacteraceae bacterium
CCAGGCACCCGGTGGCGTTTAGCCGTGCGCGCTCGCGCGCCTCGTCGTCGGCCCCCTCGCCGGCGAGCAGCTCGGCCGCCGCCGGTGCTCCGCCTTCGGCCAGCGCGGCTTCCAGCCGCTCGCGCTCGGCCGCCAGTGCCTCGGTGGCCTCGGGCACCATCGCGAAGAGCGGGGGGTCGGCCAGCACCGCCCCGGCCAGCTCGCCGGGGGCGCGGATCAGCCGGTCGAGGGTCACCAGCGAGCCGAATCCGCTGCCGGCGGCCACCGCCCCTTCGGCCCCCGTGGCGGCGAGGAGCGCGCCGAGGTCCTCTCCCTGCTCGGCGGCGGTGGTCGCCAGGTAGGGCTCGGGCGTACCGCTGCCGTCGTAGCCGCGCCTGGAGTAGGCGATCAGCCTTGCCGGAGCGCCAAGCTGCTTCGCCAGCTCCTCCCCCTCCCGCGGACCGGAGGCGATCCCGTGCACCCACACGACCGGCGTCCCTTCGCCCGATTCCCGGTACTCCAGCTCGATGCCGGCTCCCGGCGCGCTCGGTGACACGGCTACGATTGAAGCATGGAAGGCCCTGGTGGATTCGGAGACCTCTTCGGCGGCGACCCCGAGGAGATCCAGCGTCGGATGGCCGAGCTCGCTGAGCAGATGGCCGGGCAGCAGACGCTCGCCTGGGCCGACAACGCCATAAAGCTTGCCGTCGAGATGACGGTCGCGGCGGTCAACCGCGTCAACGTGCAGGGAACGACCGCCGAGCAGGCCGAGCAGGTTCGCTCGGTGATGGCGACCATCTTCCCCGAGGCGGTCGCCCTCGTCCGCGAGGCCCGTCAGGGCCTTCGCTGACGCGCGGCCTTCTCGGCTTCCCGGTGGGCCTGGCCGGCCCTCCGCACGTCCCCGAACGAGCGGAATCCGAACACCAGGAACAGGGCGGCGAAGCCGACCGTCAGTGAGATGAAGCCGATCGCCACCTGCTGGCCCACCGAGTAGGCGGCCACCGTCGCCGCGCCGCCGAAGACGGTCACCAGCAGTGCCTGCTGCACCCCCGCGCCGCCGGGGGCGAACGGAACGAGCGCGGTGACCGCGTTGACCCCGAGCACCAGGAGCACGTTCCGGACCGAGCCGCCGACCCCAAAGGCCTCGAGGAGCAGCCAGAAGGCGGTGCACCGCAACAGCCAGCCGCCGAACTGGACCAGCCACACCTCTCGGAAGTACTGCGGCAGGTCGTAGAGGATCGTGAAGCCCTGGCGCACGTTGTTCCAGAACTCGACGACCCGGCGCGAGAGGAAGGCGAAGAGCGCGAGCAGGAGGACGGCAGCGCCGGTAACCACGAAGAGGGTCAGCTGGGGGTCGCGGGCGAGGAAGGCGAGGCTGAAGCCGCCGAGGTCCGGCAGGTCGGGGACCGCGGGGAAGACTCCCTGGCTGAAGGCGAAGATCAGGATCGGGACGGCCATCGTCGCGTCGAAGATCACCTCCACTACGAAGGCAGCGCCGACCGCCGGGTAGGTAGAGCCCGGCACCGACGTCTTCACGAGGAAGAACTTGATGACGTCACCGCCGCGTGCCGGCACGACATTGTTGAAGCCGTACGCCGCGATATAGGCGGCCCAGATCTGCCGGTAGGGGATGGCCTCGTGCGGGTAGGCGGCCCGGAGCGTGTTGTAAAGGGCCAGCGCCCGCATGCTCAGGTAGGCGATGAAGACGGCCATCGCCAGGACCAGCAGCAGCAGGTCGACGTCGGCGAGGCTCGAGAAGAAGTTCCCGATCGCCTCGGCCACCGACTGCACCGAGTCGAGGATCGAAGCCCGGATCACGCAGCAAGGTTACGCGCCCGTCATTACGCTCCAGCGCCATGTCGCTGACGATCGGTACGCCGGGAGCCGCCAACGCCGTCCGGCTGGTACTCCTTGGCTCCGGGGAACTCGGGCGCGAGGTGGCGCTCGAGGCCAAGCGGCTCGGCTGCGAGGTCGTTGCCGTAGACCGCTACGCCGGCGCCCCGGCGATGCAGGTGGCCGACCGCTTCGAGGTGATCGACATGACCGACCCGGGCGCTCTGGCGGCCCTGCTCGAGGCCGAGATGGCGAGTCCGTGCGGCGAGCTGGTCGTCGTCCCGGAGATCGAGGCGATCGCCACCGGAGAGCTGGAGCGCCTGGAGGGCGAGGGGCTCCGCGTAGTGCCCACCGCGCGGGCTGCCCGCCTGACCATGGACCGCGAGGGGATCCGCCGCCTTGCCGCCGAAGAGCTTGGGCTCCCGACCTCGCCCTACCGCTTCTGCGACACGCGGGAGGAGGTCGAGGCCGCCGTCGCCGAGCTGGGCGTCCCGTGCGTGGTCAAGCCGGTCATGTCCTCCAGCGGCAAGGGCCAGTCGGTCGTCTCGCAGGCAGGAGGCGGGGGAGCAGCCTGGGATTACGCCGCCGATGCCGGCCGCACCGGCGCCGGCCGCGTGATCGTCGAGGGCTTCGTCGACTTCGACTACGAGATCACCCTCCTGACTGTCCGCCACGCCGGCGGGGTTTCGTTTTGCGCCCCGATCGGCCACGTCCAGGAGGACGGCGACTACCGAGAGAGCTGGCAGCCGCAGCCGATGTCGGCCGCCGCCGAGACCGAGGCCGTGCGGATCGCCACCGAGGTGACCGGCGCCCTCGGGGGCGCCGGCATCTTCGGCGTCGAGCTTTTCGTCGCCGGCGATGAGGTCCTCTTCAGCGAGGTCTCCCCGCGCCCTCACGACACCGGAATGGTCACGATGGTCACCCAGGACCTCTCCGAATTCGCCCTCCACGTGCGCGCGATCCTCGGCCTCCCCGTCCCGGAAGGCCAGGTGCCGCTGGTCTCGCCCGGCGCCAGCGCCGTCGTCCTGGCCGGCGCCGACGGTGACGCCCCCTCCTACACGGGCGTGGCGGAGGCGCTGGCCGTATCGCCCGACGTGCAGCTGCGGATCTTCGGAAAGCCCGACGCCCGGCCCGGGCGGCGGATGGGCGTGGCGCTCGCCGCCGCCCCGGGAATCGATGAGGCCCGCCGGCTGGCCACCGCCGCGGCCGCCGAAGTCTCCGTCAGCTTCGGCTGAGTCCGAGCAGCTCCCAGAGATCCGGGTCCTCGAGCGAGGCGAACTGCCGGTCGTCGGCGCCCTCGTAGTCGAGCCCCGGGAACGATGGGACCACGTAGACGGTCATCCCGGCCCGATGGCCGCTCATCGCGCCGGGCGGCGAGTCCTCCAGCACGACACAGTCGGCCGGGGCGACGCCAAGCAGGAGGGCGGTCTCCAGGTAGGGGTCGGGCTCGGGCTTGCCGTTCTCCACGTCGTCCCCGGCGACCATCACTTCGAAGTGCCGGGCGACGTTGGCGCGCCCGGTTGCGCGCTCGACGAACGGCCGCGGCGAGTTGGAGCACAGGGCGCGGGGGATGCCGGCGGCGGTGAGGGCCTCCAGCAGCTCGACGGCCCCGGGCATCGGCTCGACCCCCTTCTCGAGCGCCTCGAAGACCAGCTCGTCCATCTCGCCGACCAGCCGCAGGCCGGCGCTGGCCGGCAGGCCGAGGGTGCGGCTCAGGAACTCGCCGGCCAGGACACCCGACTTGCCGAGCAGCTCGTCCTTGTGGGCGGGCGTGAACTCGGTGTCGTAGCGGGCGAAGAGGTCGCGCTCGGCCTGGGTCCAGAGCTCCTCGGTGGCGAGGGTAAGGCCGTCGTTGTCGAAGATGACCGCTGCGGGAGCGGGCGCGGGGGAGTCGCTCACAGGCCGGCCAGCGCCTCGAGGACCTGCTCGTCGTGTTTCTTGGGAGAGACCTTGGGGATCACGTGTACGACCTTCCCGTCCGCGTCGAGGATGAAGGTCGCGCGCTGGGCGCCCCAGTACTTCTTCCCGTACATCGACTTCTCGACCCAGGTTCCGTATAGCTCGCAGACCGAGTGGTCCTCGTCGGCCAGGAGGGTGAAGTTCAGCTTCTCCTTTTCGTGGAACTTCCTGACCTTGTCCACCGGGTCGGGCGAGATACCCACCACGCGGGCTCCGGCCTTCCCGTATTCGGAAAGGTGGTCCCGGACGCCGCAGGCCTGCGTCGTGCAGCCCGGCGTGGAGGCCTTGGGGTAGAAGTAGACGACGGCCGGTGCTCCCTTCAGGTCGGCGAGGGAGACATCGTTGCCGTCCTGGTCGGGAAGGGTGAAGTCGGGGGCCTTCTCTCCGGTTTCGAGCATCCGGCGATTCTCGCAGCTGGGGGAGGGGGGTGAATCGCGCCGGCGGGCGCCTAGGAGGGCCATGCCCTCACGAACCGCCCTGGCCGGCCTGGCCCTCTACGGCTTCCTCTTCCTCCTCGCTCCCCTGGCGCACGCCGGCAGCTACGAGGTCCGCGCCTGCGACGGCGCGGGAATCAACCGTGCCTTCTCGCCGGCCGGCTCGGAAGCGATCGTCGCCGATGCCTCCTGCTCGGCCGACTGGTCGCTGGGGATGAAGGTGCGAAACCAGGTTGGCCGCGGAACGCTCCCGGCGTTCACGTGGGGGGCCCTCGAGGCCCAGGCCCCGGCCGGCACGGTGATCACCGGGATCCGGGGGCAGGGGACGGCCTTCGGCACGCAGGGGAGCGGGCTGACCGGCGGATGGGAGGCAGGGGTGGCCGACGACTCGGGCTACCGCTGGTGCGGGCTGCCGGCCGGCTGCAGCTGGGCCGGCCCGCCGGCGATGCCCTTCTCGGTCGGCGGTCTCTCAACCTCCCGCCTGCGCCTGATGGTGATCTGCTCGTCGGGGTCGGGCTGCCCCACCGGCTCCGTCAGGGCGGCTTCCACCCTGCGGGACGCGGTTATCGAGCTCCGCGACGACCAGCCGCCGGCGATCGGCGCCGTGCAGGGCGCCCTGGCCTCCGGTGGGTGGACCGCCGGCCCGGCGAGCGCCTCGTTCTCGGCCTCTGACGCCACCGGAATCCGGCGCACGCGGATCGAGCTCGACGGCACGCCGGTCTTCGACCGCGAGCAGGGCTGCGACCCGTACTCGATGCGCCCCTGCCCGGACGCCGGAGCCGGCGCCTCGCTCGACACCCGTCACATGGCCGACGGAATCCACGAGCTGGCTGCCACGGCCTGGGACGCCGCCGGCAATATCTCGGTACACCGCCAGCAGCTGCGGGTCGACAACAGCACGCCGGGAGCGGCGCAGCTGACTGCGCCGTCGGCCTGGGTGCGTGACGGCTCGCAGGCCATGGTGGCCGTTCGTCCCGGCACCGCCGGACCCTCGGGGGTGGCCGGCTACGCGATCACCTCCGACGGCAGCGAGCCCGGAGCCGCAGTCACCGCGGCGGGGCCGGTCGTCGAGCACCGCCCAGGGTCGCTGGGCGAGGGGCGCCACCTCTTTCGGGCCCGGGCGGTGAGTGCCACCGGGATCCCGGCGAGGGAGGAGGGGAGGATCGAGGTCGGCGTTGACCGCACCGCCCCTTCCGTCTCGGTCGACGTCGCCGGCGACCAGCACGCCGGCCGCGAGGACTGGATCCGTGGCCCCGCGGAGGTGGTCGTGGCCGGCACCGACCAGCCCGGGCTCTCGGGGATGGCGCCCGCCGCGGCCGACCAGCCGGTCGAGGACGGCGCCTACGTCGAGTACCAGGCCGACTCCGAGGCTCCGGTGCGGACCAGGGGCGCCGCGGCCCGCCTCTCGTTCGCGCGGGACGGTATCCACGCCGTGAGCTTCCGTGCCGTCGATGCGGCCGGCAATGCCAGTGCGCCGCGCACGGCAAGCTTCCGGGTCGACTCCAGGATCCCGGCCGGGGTCCTCGAGCATCCGCTCAAGGAGGAACCGCGACGGCTGCGGGCCTCGGTTGAGGAGGGGTGCATCGCTTCGGCGACGCTCGAGATGAGGCCGCTCTCCGGCGGCGACTGGGAGAGCATCGACGCGCGCGCCGCTCCCGGCTCGGTATCGGCGCTGGTTCCGGACGACCGTCTGCCCGGTGGCCGTTACGAGGCGCGGTTCAGGGTCGTGGACTGTGCCGGTAACGAGGGCGTGATCGCCTCGTTCTCCGACGGCCTTGCCGGGGTGGTCACGCTGCCGTTGCGCATGCGCCCGCGCCTGAGCGCCGCGCTGGTGGATTCGCGTGGGCGCGAGGCGAGCCGCATTCGCGCCGGGCGCAGGACCCGGGTGGCGGTCTCGGGCCGCCTGCTGGACGACGGCGGTGAGCCGATGGAGGGAAACGAGATCGAGGTCCGCGAGCGGATCGGCGACGGCGGCTGGAAGGTCGTGGCTCGCGCTGCGACCGGGGCGAGCGGCCGCGTTGGCCTGCGGCTGGGTGCCGGTCCGAGTCGCAGGGTCCAGGTCGTGGCGCTCGATACCCGCACCAGCACGGGGGCGACCAGTGAGGAGATGGCTGTCGAAGTGCCCGCGCAGGTGACGATCCGGGTCGCCCGGCGCAGCCTCCGTAACGGCCAGGCCGCACGCTTCAGCGGCCGGGTTCTCGGCGGTTACCTGCCGGCCCGCGGCCGTGAGCTGGAGCTGCAGGGCTACAACCCACGCCGCGGGCGCTGGCAGCCGGTGATGACCGAGGGCCTGCGCTGCGACCGGCGCGGGCGCTGGAAGGCCCGTTACCGCTTCTCGGCCACCACCGGTGGCTCGGTGACGTACCGGTTCCGGATCCGCCTGGCGCCGCGACCCGACCACCCCTACGCAGAGGGACACAGCCGCGCGGTGGCGGTGCGGGTCAGCGACTAGGCCGGTGCGTTTCGCTCAGGCGGCTTCGTGGAGCGCGTTGATGCGATCCAGCGTCGCCAGGCGAGAGAGAGCCCGCTTCTCGAGGCGCTGTGCCTCGGCGGTGCTAACCCCGAGCCGGCGCCCGGCCTGGGCGGCGGTGTGGGGCGGCTCGCCCCGGCGACCGAAGCGCAGCTCGATCACCTGGCGTTCGGCGATCGGCAGCTCCTCGAGCGCACGGTCGATCTGGTTGGAGACGTCGTCCTCGCCGACCTGCTCCTCGGGCGTGGGGGCGTCGCTGTCGAGCAGCT
>JAUMBN010000079.1:0-9047 GCA_032119675.1 Solirubrobacteraceae bacterium
AGGACGGGGCCGACCATCTTGCACGGGCCGCACCAGGGGGCCCAGAAGTCGACGAGGACCGGCTCGGTGGAGTCGGCTACCTCGGCCTGGAAGTTTGCGTCGGTGATTTCGGGAAGGGCCATCGGGATGCTCCTTGGACGTTTACTCGGTTCTTCTTTGTATCGCTTCACACTATACAAAGTGTAGTGGAGCGCCGTCCGGCGACCGCGGCGGTTTGCGGCGCGGACCCGGCCCCCGGCGGCGGCTCAGCGTCTCAGGCTCAGCGTCTCAGGCGCATTGCCGGGACCAGCCAGGCAGCCTCTGCGACGATCTGCCAGGTCATCTTCGACTCGCCCTCGCGGCGGTCGTGGAAGACGATCGGCACCTCGACGATCCGGAAGCCCTTCTTCATAGCCCGGTAGGTCAGCTCGACCTGGAAGGCGTAGCCGCGCGAGCGCACCGTGTCGAGGTCGATCGCCCTCAGCACCTCGGCCCGGAAGCACTTGAAGCCGCCGGTGAGGTCCTGGACGGGGAGGGTGAGCACCGCCTGGGCGTAGAGCGAGCCGCCGCGGCTGACCAGGCGCCGCAGCGAGTTCCAGTTCTCGATCCCGCCACCCTCGACGTAACGGGAGCCGAGGGCCAGGTCGGCGCGCCCCTTCAGCACCTCGTCGAGCAGGGGGGTGAGGTCGGCCGGGTCGTGGGAGAAGTCGCAGTCCATCTCCAGGCAGCAGGACGCGTCGCGTTCCAGCGCGTACCTGAAGCCGGCGATGTAGGCCGGGCCCAGCCCCTCGCGGACCGGCCGGTGGAGAACCTCCACCTCTTCCCGTTCCTGCGCGAGCCGGTCGGCGATCTGCCCGGTGCCGTCGGGAGAGTCGTCGTCGACCACGAGGATCCGGTAGCCCTCCGGCGAGGCGGCGGCCAGCGCCGGGCCCGCGGCGTCAACGATCCCCTCGAGGTTCTCGGCCTCGTCGAAGGTCGGGAGGATCAGCCAGGGCAAAGGCGCCATTGGCGGCAGGCTACGTGAGTTCCGTGCCGGTGAGCCGCGCGAGCAGCTCCCCGCTCACCACCTGCTGGACCGCTTCGGGCCGGTGCGGGGCCAGCTCGGCCGCGGCCCGCTGCGCGTAGTCGGCCGGCGGGTCGTCGAGCGCGGTGCGGATCGCGCCGGCCAGGTCCTCGCCGACCAGCCTCGGGTCGAGCCGCTGCGCGATGGACAGGGCCGGGTAGGGGCCCGGTGCCGGGGTCGTGACCAGCAGGCAGCCGTCGGCGAGCGCCTCGAGCTGGGCGATCCCGTGGTCCTCCTGGCGGGGAGCGGTGACGAAGAGGCGGGTGCGCCTCAGCAGCGCCCGGTACTCGTCGCGGTCGAGCAGGCCGGGCGCCTCGACGCCCTCCGGCAGTTCGCCCAGGCGCGTGGGGTCGACGCCGCAGACCAGGAGCCGCTCTCCCTCGCGCCGGGCCTGGGCCCAGGCGGCGAGGACGCGTTCCAGGCCCTTCTTTTCAGGGTCGGCGGCGTAGGTGATCGCCGTGACCTCCCGGTCATCCGGCGGCGTGAGCGGGCCGGAGGGCTCGACCGGGATCGGAACCACGATGCTGCGCAGCCGCAGCTCGGGGTAGGGCTCGAGCGAGTTCTCGTCGGTGGGGATGAGCAGCGGGGCCTGGGCCAGGCGGCGCGCCTCCAGCGGTCGCTGCCAGAGGCCGTGGCGGCCGGGCCGGTTCTCCGCGGCGGTGGTGTCGAGCCGGATCGCCCCCGGCTCCGGGGCCAGCAGGGCGGCGGTGACGGTCGAGTAGATGACCGCGTCGGGGGTGAAGGTTGCCAGTGCCTCGCGGGCGGCACGGGCGGCGGCGCGGGCCTGGGTGAGGTCGGTCAGCGCAAGGGTGCGGACGCTGCGCAGCTCCGGCGCCCGGGCGACCTGCACCCCGGCCCCGGCGACTCCGAGCATCTCCGCGAGCGCCTCGTCGGAGGCGCGCAGGCCGGCGGTCGTCCCGAGCGAGACGAGCAGGATCCGTGGACCGCTCACGCCACGCCCCGCGGCTCGGCCCCGCCCTCGCGGCGCAGGCCCGGGGTGCGCACGAGCTTTACCGGGCCGAAGGCGGAGCTGCGGGCCACGAAGAAGAGAACGCCATCGCGCTGCTCGATCGCCGTGACCGCCGCGTCCTGCCGGCGCCAGCCCAGCGCCCAGATGATCCCGAAGCCGGTGGCCACCGCGGCGACCTGGGGGATCCAGATCGAGCCGATGGCGGCGATCCCCCCGGCCAGCAGGAGCGGCCAGATCCGGGAGAGCAGCAGCCGGCCGATGCCCAGGTCGGGAAGTGAGGTTTCGGTGCGGGCCTCGCGCAGAGAGCGCTCCACTCCGGGGGTTGGGCGGGTGTGGCGCCCGAGCCAGCCGCCTATCACCACCGCCAGCGCCCACCACGCGGCGGCGAAGAAGATCAGGGCCGTATCGTCGAGGGCGTTGGCCTGGATGACGGTGATCACGGCGAGGACCGTTGCCGTGGCGGCGCTGAGCAGGACCGTCGCCTTGAGGAGGTCCACGAACCTCACGGTTCAGGCCCGGGCGAGGATGGAGAGCAGCTCGCGGACGCCCTCCTCGCCGTCGACGACCACGTCGGCCCGCTCGAGCAGCTCAGGAGGCGCCTCGTCGGAGAGCACGCCCACGCATACCGCTCCCTCCAGCTCGCCTGCGGCGACCAGCTCGCGCAGGCCGGAGAAGGCGTCGAGGTCGGTGCGGTCGTCGCCTGCGTAGAGCGCCCAGGCGGCGCCGACCCCGTCGAGCAGCGCCTTGACCGCGCCGTCCTTGCCGGCGGTCACCGGCGGGCGGATCTCGATCACGTTGCGACCGCGGTGCAGGTGCAGCCCCTCCTCGCTGGCCTCCTCGGCGATCCGCTCGGCCACGGCCCGGGCAGCCACCTCGTCGTCCACCCCCCGCCAGTGCAGGCCGACGATCGTCCCCTTGTCCTCGACGCGCAGGCCGACCTCACCGATCTCGGCCTGGTCGTGGCGGTCGACGACCCCGTGGACCTGGGCCATCCAGCGTTCGGCCTCCGGGTTGACCTGGGCCTCGCGCGAGCCCCGGACGAGCAGCTCGAGTCCATGGTTTCCGGCGTAGGGGATCGAGCCGATACCGACGATCCGGCGGGCCTCGGAGGCCTGGCGCCCGCTGACGCAGCCGACCAGCGCGTAGGAGGCGGTGCATTCGACCAGCAGGCGGCGGAAGAGTTCACTGACGCTCGCGTCCTCGGGGTCGCGGACGATCGGCGCGAGGGTTCCGTCTACGTCGAGCAGCAGGGCGGAGCGGGACGGATCGGCGACGATCGGCACCAGCGCCTCTTCGAGCGTCATCTCCCCGGACATTCGAATACCTAGTATGAAGCCATGAGCCGCGGTCGCCTCGCCCAGCTCGCTCTGGTCGGCGCGGCCGCCGGGCTGTTCAGCGGCCTTTTCGGGGTCGGCGGGGGCGTGGTGATCGTCCCCCTGCTTGTCCTCTGGCTCCTGTTCGACGAGCGCACCGCCACCGGCACCTCGCTCCTGGCCATTGCGGTCGTGGCCGCCGTCGGGGCGATCGTCCAGGAGGCTGCGTATGGGAACGTTCTCTTCTGGGATGGCGTCCTGGTCGGGGTGCCGGCCGTGGCCGGAGTTCTCTTCGGGGTCTGGCTGCAGCACCACATCCCGGCCGCCGTTGTCCGCGCTCTCTTCGCGGTCCTGCTGGTCGTAACGGCGATCCTGCTCGTCGTCGGCCACGGGTGGGAGCCGGCCGCCGACCCGGGCGGCGCCTACTACGCCGCCGCCGCCGCGATCGGCCTGGCCGCGGGCATCCTCTCCGGGCTGCTCGGGGTAGGCGGGGGTGCCCTGTTCGTCCCCGCGATGGTCCTCGTCCTGGGCCACGAGCAGCTCGATGCCGAGGCGACCTCGCTGCTGGCGATCATCCCGGTCTCGCTCGTCGGCGCCTGGCGCCAGCACCGCTACGGCAACCTCGACCACCGGGCCGGCCTGGTCATCGGTGCCTCCGCGATCCCCTTCGCGGTGATCGGCGTGGTGGCCGTCAACGAGGTCCCGCCGAGGCTCGTCGAGATCGCCTTCGCGCTCCTGCTGCTTTACATCGCCTGGCAGATGGGCCGCGGCGCGCTGACCGAGCTGCGGGAAGGCCGAGAGCCGGGCGACGGCGCAGCCGGCACGAGATAGCCGTCCATCGGCTACGGTGGCCGTGATGCCCCCGATCATCTGGGAAGACCGTCCCGAGAGGCTGCGCGCCCCGGCGATGGTGTGTGCCTTCGGCGGCTGGAACGACGCCGCCGAGGCGGCCACGGCGGCTGCCGGCTTCGTGGGCGCGTCCACCGGCGCGCGGCGCTTTGCCCACCTCGATCCCGAGGACTTCTACGACTTCCAGGCCACCCGGCCCCAGATCTCGCTGGTCGAGGGGGAGGCGCGGCAGGTCATGTGGCCGACGGTCGAGATCGCCGCCGCCCGGGTGCGCCGCGCCCCTCGCGACCTGGTGATCGTCACCGGCCCCGAGCCCTCGATGCGCTGGCGCGGTTTCTGCGAGTCGATCATCGACCTCGCCGAGGCGCTCGACGTGCAGATGGTCATCTCGCTCGGCGCGCTGCTCGCCGACGTAGCCCACACCCGCCCGGTCCCGCTGGTCGGCATCACCGGCGACGAAGCCCTGGCCGGGAGGGCGAGTGTCTCGCCCCCCTCGTACGAGGGCCCGACCGGCATCACCGGCGTTCTCCATGGCGCCTTCGAAGAGGCCGGCATGCCGGCGGTCAGCATCTGGGCGAGCGTTCCCCATTACGTGGCGGCCGCCCCGAACCCGAAGGCCTCGCTGGCGCTGGTCCGCAAGGTCGAGTCGATCGTCGGGGTGAGCGTCGACGCCGGCGAGCTCGAGTCTGCGGCTGCCGACTACGAGCGGCGGGTGAGCGGCGCGGTGGCCGGCGACGACGAGGTCCGGCGGTTCGTCGAGCGGCTCGAGGAGGCCGCCGACGCGGAGGCCGAGATGGAGGACCAGGGTGAGGTTCCCTCTGCCGATGCGCTGGCCCGGGACTTCCAGCGGTTCCTCAACCAGCGCGGCGACGAGTCTTAGCGCCCCGCCGCGCGTGGCAGGACCCCGGCCGGCCGGCCTTCCCGCCCTTAGCGCTCGGCGGCCGGGCAGGCGATCTGGAAGTCGCAGATCGAGCAGGCGGCGATGCTCGGCGTCGGCTCGAAGCCCTGGCTCGCGATGCCGCCGGCGACCTCGAGCACGGTCTCGCGGATCCAGTCGCGGTCGATCTCGGCGGCCGGCAGCGGCACCTTCCGGTCATCCAGCACGTAGTGGTAGCTCTGGCGCTCTGACTCGACCTCCCACGCCTCCCGGGCGGCCAGCGCGTAAAGGGAAAGCTGGACGTCCTCGCGCAGCTCCTCGGCCGGCCTCGGGCGCCCGGTCTTGTAATCGATCAGCTCGTAGCCCCCGCCGGGCAGCCGGTCGACCCGGTCGACCCGGCCCCGCAGCGTGTGCTGGTCGAGGCGGAACTGGAAAGGCTTCTCGAACCAGACCGGCTCGCTCTCCTCTCCGCGGGTGCGGGCCTCGTAGAGCCGAAGCGCCTGCTCGGCCTTGGCCCGCAGCTGGCGCTCCTCGTCGCTGTCGCCGAGGCCGCTGCGCCGCCAGCTGGTCTCCAGCAGGTCGAGCAGCTCCTGCAGCGTCGAGCCGCCGGACTGGTGGTAGCGCTCGAGCACCTGGTGGAAGACGATCCCGAAACGCTGGTTGAGCGTCGGCTCCTGCGGGATCCGGTAGACGCGGGCAAACTTGTAGCGCAGCGGGCAGGAGCGGTAGGTCTCGATGTCCGAGGCACTCAGCACCAGCCCTTCGCCGCGGCGCGGCAGGAACCCCTCGAGAGAGGGCTCGGCCCGCCGGACGATCGCCGCGGCGCGCTCCTCGGTCTCCCGCTCGGCGGCGAGGACCAGCTCGTCGAGCGGGCTCGACTCCAGTGCCTCGCGCTGCACGGTGGTCGCCGACTGGAGCAGCACGGCGTTGGCCTGGGCGAGGGCGTCCTCGACCGACTGCCCCTCGGGGCGGCCGATCACCGCCGCCAGCTTGACCAGCTCCAGGTACCGGACGATCCCGAGCGTGACGTCGAGGTCGTTGTCGAGCCGCAGCTCGCCGATCGTGCCCGCCACCCGCGGCAGGTCGCCCATCAGCTCGTCACGCAGCTCGGCGAAGGCGCCGTGGAGCGTCTCGTCGGTGCCGAAGAGCTCCTCCCGGCGTTCCTGCCAGTCGGCGCCGGCGGCGGCCAGCGCCTCCTCGGCCAGCGGCGACGGCGGCTGCAGCGCGCCGCGCCGGCCGCGGTGCACCCAGCAGAAGACGACCCTCTCCCGGGCGCGGGTGATCGCCAGGTAGGCCAGGCGGCGCATCGCCTCGAGGTGGCCGTCGGCCTCCCCGGACGCGGTGGGCTCGCCCTCGACCAGGTCGGCGGGAACCGGGTCCGGGCCCGAGCCGGCGACGCCGGGGATCCGCGAGGCCTGCAGGCCCAGCAGGAAGACGTGGTCGAACTCGCGGCCGCCGGCCGCCGACATCTCGAGCACCTCCACGGCACCCGAGCGCCCGCGCTCCCCGGAGCCGTCGTCCTCGCGCAGCCCGGCCTCGGCGGCGGCCACCAGGTAGCGGGCGAAGTCGCGGGCGGTGGCCTGGGGCGAGCGGCGCGAGAAGCGGGCGGCAAGCTCCTCGAGCCGGGCGAGGGCGATCAGCCGCTCGACGATGTCGGCCTGCGCGGCGAAGAGGTGCTGGCGGCGCACGCCGAGCCGGTCGATCAGCCGGTGGACGAAGAGCTCGGGGCGGGAGGTGTCGATCGCCGCCTGTGCCTGGGACTGGAGCTTGAGGAAGGCGAGGATCCGCTCCCGGGCCTCCGGCGGCAGCTGCGGCGACTCGGTGGCCGCCTCCAGCGCGGAGACCATGTCAAGCTTGCGGCGCCGGGAGATCTGGACGCAGCGGGCCAGGTCGGCGGCCCGCAGCTCGACGGGGGGCCGGGCCAGCGCGCGCACGACGGCGCTGGAGTCGCCCGGGTCGCTGAGGAGGCGCAGCCAGGCGAGCACGTCGCGAACCTCGACCCGGTCGAAGAGGTCGTCGGCGCCGGCGATCCGGTGCGGGATATCGCGCTCGGCCAGGGCGGTGTCGACCGCGCGGCCGTCGACCCGGATCTCCTTGACGAGGATGCCGATCCGCTCGGGGGCCACGCCCTCGCGGACGAGCCGCTCCACCTCGGCGGCGACCGCCTGGCCCTGGGCGTGCTCGTTCTCGCAGCGCCAGCCCTCGACCGAACCACCCTCCCGGGCAGCTGCCCCGGAAGCGCTGCGCCCCTCGACCGGCGCGACCACTGCCTCGGCGGCGCCGATCACCTTCTCCGGGCAGCGCAGCGACCGGTCGAGCCTCACGCGGCGGGCATCGGGAAGCTCGGCGAGGATCGCGTCAAGGTTTCCGCCGCCTGGCAGCGCGTGGGGCGAGATCGCCTCGTCCTCGCAGGCGGCGAAGGCGACGCCGCCGTGGGTGGAGCCGAGCGCGAGGGCGAAGCGCAGCGCCGCGCGGCTGAGGTCCTGGGCGTCGTCGACGAGCAGCTGGCGGTGTCGCCCGGCGATCCGCTCGCGGGCCGACGGGCGCCCGAGCAGCTCGACCGCGCGCAGCACCAGCTCCCCCTCGTCCATCGCGCCCTCCTCGGCCAGCATCCGGTCGTGGGTGGCGAAGATCTCTGCGAACTCGCGCTCGCGCTCGGCATCCTCGTCTCCTGCCGGAAGCGCCGCTGCCCAGCGGGCGAAGCGGTCGGCGGTGACCATCTCCGACTTGAGCCGGTCGATCCGGGCGATGATCGCCGAGAGCATCGCCGCGGCGTTGCCGCTGAAGTCGTGGTGGCGGACGCTCAGCTCGCCGACACGCTCGAGCAGCATGGCCAGGCGGTCGGCCCCGGCGGCTATGGCGATGAACGGGTCGGCCCCGCCCTCGGGGAGCTCCTCGCGCAGCAGGCGCAGCGCGAGGCTGCGGACGGTCATCACCGGCAGCTCGGAGAAGCCGCGCTCGAGGCGCTCCTCGATCTGCAGGCGCATCGCGTCGGCGTCGGCCTCCGAGCGGCAGAGGGCCACGACCTGCTCGGGCGCGAGCTCGGAGTCGGTGCAGAGCGAGGCAAAGCGGGCAGCCAGCGCCGTCGTGCGGCCGGTGCCGGCGGCTCCCTGTACAACCAGCGGGCCGCCGCGGAAGTCGACGACCTCAAGCTGACCTTCGTAGAGCTCGAAGTCGGGCGTCGGCACACCCGTAGGATACGCCCGGATGGCGGCCCCGACCGAGCTTCCCCAAGGAGACTGGATCGGCGCCTGCCGGCGGGCCACGGCGGCGATCCGGGAGGTGCTGGCCTCGGCGACGACCCGCGAGGAGCGGGTGCGCGAGACCGGGGAGACCGGGGAGGGCGGCGACCTCACCCTGGCGATCGACCTGGCCGCCGAGGATGCCGTCTTTGCCGAGCTCGAGGCCCTGCACGAGAGCGGGGCCCGCTTCACCGCGATCTCCGAGGAGCGTGGCCGGGTGGACTTCGGGGACCCGGAGGTGTTCGTGGTGATCGACCCGATCGACGGCTCTCTCAACGCCAAGCGCGGCCTGCGCGCCGCATCGCTCTCGGTTGCCGTGGCCACCGGGCCGACGATGGGCGACGTTCTCTTCGGCTTCGTTCACGACCTGGGCACGGGGGAGGAGTGGACGGCCGTCGCCGGCGACGGCGCCCGTCTCGACGGTGAGCCGCTCGGCCCGGTCCTCCCCGAGCGCCGGCTGCCCGACGGGCGCCTGGAGCTGGTTCTTGCCGAGATGTCGGCGCCGGCTTCGGTGGCCCGTGCGGTAGACGGCCTGGTCGAGGGCGCCAACCGGGTGAGGGTGATGGGCTCGGTGGCAATCTCCTGCTGCCAGGTGGCGGCCGGGCGCGCCGACGCGATGGTCTCGCTCGGCGGCTGCCGCGCCGTCGACGCCGCCGCGGCCCAGTACGTGGTGCGCCAGGCCGGCGGGGTGGTGCGCTTCGAGGGGACCGGCGGGCCGCTCGACTTCCAGCTCGCCGACTTCGACGCCCGTGCG
>JAUMBN010000080.1:0-4074 GCA_032119675.1 Solirubrobacteraceae bacterium
CGAGCGGGTGGAGGAGGGGCTGCGCGAGCGCTACGGCGACCCGATCCCCGCCGAGGCCCGCGAGCGAATGGAGATGGAGCTCGGCGTCATCGACCGGATGGGCTTCAACGCCTACTTCCTGATCGTCTGGGACTTCGTGCGCTGGGCGCGCGAGAACGGCATCGCCGTTGGGCCGGGCCGTGGCTCTGCGGCCGGCTCGATTGTCGCCTACGCGCTCCAGATCACCGACGTCGACCCGCTCGCCTACGGCCTGCTCTTCGAGCGCTTCCTTAACCCCGAGCGCGTCTCCATGCCGGACATCGACATCGACTTCTCGGTCCGCGGCCGCGAGCGCGTGATCCATTACGTCACCGAGAAGTACGGCCGCGACTCGGTCGCCCAGATCGTCACCTTCGGCAAGATGTTCCCGCGCCAGGCCACGCGCGACGCCGCCCGCGTCCTGGGCCACGACTACGGCGTCGGTGACCGCCTCGCCAAGCTCATCCCCGACCCGATCCAGGGCCGCGCCCCCAGCTTCGAGGACTGCCTCAAGCCCGGCGAGCCGCTGAAGACGGCTATCGACGAGGACCCGACCGCCCGCCAGGTGATTGACGTTGCCCAGGGCCTGGAGGGGATCGTCCGCAACTCTTCGATTCACGCCGCCGCCGTGGTGATCGCCGACCGCCCCCTCACCGAGATCGTCCCCGTTCAGCTGGCCGACGCCAACACCACCGACGGGGACGGCAACCGCGTCTACAAGGTGGTGACCCAGTTCTCGATGAAGCCGGTCGAGCAGCTCGGCCTGCTCAAGATGGACTTCCTGGGCCTGCGCAACCTCGATGTGATCGAGGACGCGCTCGACATCATCGAGCGCTCCACCGGCGAGCGCCCGTCGATGAAGCAGCTGCCGCTCGACGACCCGAAGACCTACGAGATGCTGACCCGCGGCGAGTCTGTAGGCGTCTTCCAGTTCGAGTCCGAGGGAATGCAGGACGCCCTTCGGAAGGTGAAGCCGACCGAGTTCAACGACCTCGTGGCGCTCGTGGCGCTCTACCGCCCGGGGGCCATGGACCAGATCCCCACCTACGCCAAGGGCAAGCGCGACCCGTCGAGCGTCGTTGTCCGCGACGCCCGGCTTGCCCCGATCCTCGGCGACAGCTACGGCGTGATCCTCTACCAGGAGCAGGCGATGCAGATCGCCACCGAGATCGCCGGGTTCAGCGGGGCCAAGGCCGACGACCTGCGCAAGGCGATCGGCAAGAAGGACCGCGAGGCGATGAAGAAGCTCGAGCCCGAGTTCCGCGAGGGCTGCAAGGCCTCGAACACCGAAGCCGGCGTAATCGACTGGATCTGGGAGACCAACCAGAAGTCCGCCGACTACTCGTTCAACCGCTCCCACGCGGCCTGTTACGCCCTGATCGCCTACCGCACCGCCTGGCTCAAGGCCAACTATCCGGCCGAGTACATGGCGGCGCTGATCTCCTCGGTGATGGACACCAAGGACAAGGTGCCGGCCTTCATCGCCCGCTGTGAGGAGATGGGCATCGACATCCTGCCGCCCGACGTCAACCTCTCCGACCACAACTTTGTCGTCGACGGCAAGAACATTCGCTTCGGCCTTGACGCGGTCAAGGGCGTCGGCTACCAGGCCGTCGAGGCGATCAAGGGCGCCCGCGAGGACGGGGGAGAGTTCAAGAGTCTCTGGGACTTCTGCGAGCGCGTAAACCAGCAGCACGTCAACAAGAAGGCGATCGAGGCGCTGATCAAGTGCGGCGCCTTCGATTCGACCAAGGCCGCGCGGCGAGCGATGGTCGAGGTGCTCGAGCAGGCCCAGTCGGCCGGCCAGAAGAGCCAGATCGACGCCCAGATCGGCCAGGGCTCGATCTTCGACATGGTCGAGGACTCGGCCGAATCGTCGGCCTCCACCAGCAGCCACCCCCCGATCATCGGCTCGGAGTACGAGCAGTCCGAGTTGCTCGCCGCCGAGAAGGAATCGATCGGCTGCTTCCTCTCGACGCACCCGCTCAAGGAGCTGCGCCCGGCGCTGCGCGAGGCCACCGACGGCACCCTCACCGAGATCTCGGGACGCCGCGACGGCGACAAGGTGACGGTCGGTGGGATTATCACCCAGGCCCGGAAGATCAAGACCAAGAAGGGCGACCCGATGATGTTCGCCACCCTCAGCGACCTCGAGGGGGAGGTCGAGCTGGTGGTCTTCGGGAAGGTAATGGCCGAGAACCACCAGGACCTCGAGATCGACTCGGTGGTCCTCGTCCACGGCCGGGTAGACCACAAGGAGGCCGACGGCATCGGTGCCGCGCGGACGTGCATCGTGGTGCAGAAGGTCAAGCCGTTTGCGCCCAGCCGCGAGGAGATCGACGGGGCGGTCGAGCGTCACGAGGTCGCCCAGGGCGACCCGGAGCCACTCACGCTGCGCCTCGACGCCCAGGCCCGCGCCTATCCCGCCACGGTGCTCGACGACCTCAAGCACATCCTCGGCAACCACAGCGGCGAGCACGAGGTGGTGCTGGAGATCTCGACCTCGGCGGGGGATAGGTCGCTCAGGTTCGGCGAGGAGTACCGCGTCGCGCCGACCCCCAGCCTGCGCGCCGAGCTCGAGCACATCCTCGGGCCGGCGGCGCTTCGCAGCGCCGCGGCCTAAGCCCCCTTCTTCGCCCGCCTGCGCGCGGCGAGGCCCTGCTTCTGGAGCTTGCGGCAGAGGGCAACCTCCTCCTTCGTCGCGCCCTGGCGGTCTGGTCCCGGCGTCTCCAGCACGCATGGCAGCTTCTGGAAGGCAGGTTCGGAGAGGAAGACCCGCGTCCCCTTCAGCCCGATCTCGCCCTCGCCGATGTCGGCGTGACGGTCGCGGTTTGAGCCCAGCGGGGTCATCGAGTCGTTGAGGTGGATCGATCGGATCCGGCCCTTTCCGGTCTCCTTCCGGCAGTCACGCACCGCCTTCGAAAGGGAGCCTGCGTCGCGGATCTCGATTCCCGAGGCGAGCATGTGGCAGGAGTCCAGGCAGATCCCGATCCGCTCGTCGCCGCCCGCAGCCTCGATCAGGGCACCGAGCTCGGCGAACGAGCGGCCCAGCGTGCCGCCGGCGCCGGCTGTGTTCTCCAGGTGCAGCTCGCAGCCCTCGGTCTTCGAAAGCGCCTCGGCGATCGTCTTTCCCGCTCGGGCGATTGCTTCGCCGACGTCCCCGTCCTTAGCCGAGCCGGGGTGAAGTACCACCGCGGTGGCGCCCAGCGCGGCCCCGGCGTCGAGCGAGGCGATCAGCGAGGTAAGCGTCTTCCTGCGGATCTCCCTGTCCTCGCTGGCACTGTTGAGGAGGTAGACGGCGTGGATGAGCAGCGCGTCAATCTCGCTGTCGGCCATCGCCTCCCTGAATTCGTCGACCTGCTCGTCGGTGTAGACGGTCGGCTTCCAGGCCCGTGGGTTCTGGTTGAAGATCTGGATCGACTGCGCGCCGAGAGCCTCACCGCGTTCGATCGCCCTCGCCGGGCCGCCGGCGGGGGAGACGTGGGCGCCGATCAGCACGGGGTCGGGAAGGGGAGCAGGGCGGCCATCGCCTAGATTCTGCCCACATGCGCGTGCGCTTCGCTCCCAGCCCCACCGGGCAGCTCCACATCGGTGGCGCCCGCACCGCCCTCTACAACTGGCTGGCCGCCCGCCACTGCGATGGCGAGATGCTGCTGCGGATCGAGGACACCGACCGTGAGCGCTCGACGCCGGAGAACGTCGCCCACATCACCGAGGCGCTGGAGTGGCTCGGGCTCGACTGGGACGGCCCCGCCGCCACGCAGAGCGAACACGCCGCCCGCCACGAGGAGGTCCTCCAGCAGCTGCTGTCAGGCGGCCACGCCTATCGATCCACCGCGGCCGTGGAGGACGTCAAGGCTTACAAGGAGCAGCACGGCGACGACCGCGGTTTCCGTGGTGAGCCCGAGGCCGAGGGCGCGGTGCGCCTGAGCGTGGGGGACGAGGGGGAGACGGTCATCCACGACCTGATCCGTGGCGACACCGTCTTCCGGCACGTCCACATCGACGACCCGGTGATCGCCCGCGCCGACGGAAGCCCCCTCTACAACCTCGCCG
>JAUMBN010000081.1:0-7471 GCA_032119675.1 Solirubrobacteraceae bacterium
AGCTCGGCGTCGAGGGCCTTGGTCACTGCCGAGTGCGCCCGCAGCATTCCCCGCCAGGCAAGGAGCTCACGGTCGCTGAGCGGCTTGGAGGAGGGTGTTGTGCGTGCCGTGGTCGCCATCGGGTAATTACGGTTCGCTTCCCGGATGACGGTAGCAACGGCCGGGGCGTCTTCGGCCCAGGTTTTAGGGGCGGTTTATCAGCGAGCTACCGGTCATCTCCGGCGGCTGCTCGATACCCAGGAGATCCAGCACCGTGGGGGCCACGTCGGCAAGGATCCCCCCCTCGCGCAGCTCGAGCCCTTCCTCGGTCACGACCAGCGGAACCGGGTTGAGGGAGTGCGCGGTATTCGGGCTGCCGTCGGCGTTCAGCATCTCTTCGGCGTTGCCGTGGTCGGCCGTGATCACGAGCACCCCACCGTCCTGCGTGACAGCCTCGACGACCGTTCCAAGTGCGCGGTCGACCTCTTCGATGGCGGCGACCGCGGCGGGGATCACGCCGGTATGGCCGACCATGTCGGGGTTGGCGAAGTTGATGATCGCGAAGCGCGGCGCCTCTTCGGCCCAGGCCTCGCGGAAGGCTGCGGCCGCCTCGGCGGCGCTCATCTCGGGCTTCTCGTCGTAGGTCTTGACGTCCCTGGGCGACGGCACGAGCTCGCGCCGCTCGCCCTGTTCGGGCTCCTCCCCCCCGCCGCCGAAGAAGTAGGTGACGTGGGGGTACTTCTCGGTCTCGGCCACGTGCAGCTGCGCCCCGCCTGACCGGGCGATCACCTGCGGCAGGGTCGTCTTCGGGCGCTCGGGAGCGAAGGCCGCCGGCACCGGGGAGCCCTCGGAGTATTCGGTCAGCGTCGCGTAGCGCGCGACCGGCTCGAAGCCTTCCCGGGCGAAACCGTCGAATGCCGGGTCGGTTAGGGCGGCGGTGATCTCCCGCATCCGGTCGGGCCTGAAGTTGAAGGCGATCACGCTGTCGCCCGGCCGGATCTCCCTGCCGCTTCCGATCGAGGTGGCGACGATGAACTCGTCTGTCTCCCCCCGCTCGTAAGCCTGGCGCGCGGCCTCCGGCGCGCTTTCGGCATCGTGCTCGGACTCGCCCCGCACCAGCATCTTCCAGGCGGCCTCGACCCGGTCCCAGCGGCTGTCGCGATCCATCGCGTAGAAGCGCCCGACAACGCTCCCGATACGCGCGTTGCCGGCCTGCCCGCACCAGCGCTCGACCGTCTCGAGGTAGCCGGCCCCCGCGTCCGGGGCGGTGTCACGGCCGTCGGTGAAGGCGTGCACGATCACCTCCGGCACCTTGAGATCGTCGCCCATGCGGATCAGCGCGTGGAGGTGATCCATGCTCGAGTGGACGCCCCCGTCGCTGACCAGCCCAACCAGGTGAACCCGCGGCGCGTCGCGCATCGCATCGAGAAGCACCGGGTTCTCGTCGAACTCGCCGTCCTGGACTGCATCGTCGATCCTTGTCAAGTCCTGGCGGACCACCGACCCTGCCCCGAGGTTCAGGTGCCCGACCTCGCTGTTGCCCATCTGCCCGTCGGGGAGGCCGACGGCCCGGCCGGAGGTCGTGAGGGTCGTGTTCGGGAAGCGCTCGAGCAGCGAGTCGAAGACCGGGGTCTGCGCCTGGTCGACCGCGTTTCCCGGCCCCGGCCCGGCCAGCCCCCAGCCGTCGAGGACGACCAGGCAGCAGGACGGCGCGCTCATGGCGCGGCGGCGGCGACGATCTCGGCGAAGGAGGTGGGGTCCAGGGAAGCCCCGCCGACCAGCGCGCCGTCGATGTCAGGCATCGCGAGCAGCTCGGCGGCGTTGTCGGGCTTGACCGAGCCGCCGTACTGGATCCGTACCTGCTCGGCCGCGGCGCCGTCGAGCCGCGCCAGCTCGGCGCGGATCAGGGCACATGCCCCCTGGGCGTGGTCGGGGGTGGCCACCTCGCCGGTCCCGATAGCCCAGATCGGCTCGTAGGCCACGACGATCCGGGCCAGGTGCTCGGTGTCGAGGCCGGAAAGGGCGCCCTCGAGCTGGGAGACGAGCTGCTCCTCGGTCCTCCCGGCGGCATGCTCCTCCGCGGTCTCGCCGACGCAGAGGATGGGCGTCAGGCCGGCTTCGAGCGCCGCCGGGACCTTCTCGGCCAGCGCCGCGTCGGTCTCCCCGAAGTACTCGCGCCGTTCGGAGTGGCCGAGTACCACTCCCTGCACGTCCAGCTCGACGAGCATCGGGGCACTCACCTCACCGGTGAAGGCGCCCTCGGGAAGCTGGTGCATGTTCTGGGCGAAGACCTGGACCCGCGACCCGCGGGTCGAGTCGACCATCGCCTGCAGGTCGGTGTACGGGACACAGATCGCCACCTCCACCCCGTCGGCGGTCGATACCTGGGGCAGCAGGCCGGAGATGAACATCTCGGCGTCGGCCACCGACTTGTGCATCTTCCAGTTGCCGGCGATGAACGGGGTCCTCACGAGAGCGCCTCCACGCCCGGGAGGTTTGCACCTTCGAGCAGCTCCAGCGTCGCGCCGCCCCCGGTGGAGAGGTGGTCGACCTCGTCGGCGAGCCCGAAACGCGCCAGCGCCGCGGCGCTGTCGCCCCCGCCGACGACCGTGGTGCCCGGGCATGCGGCGACCGCCTCGGCCACCGCGCGGGTCCCCCCGGCGAAGGGTTCCATCTCAAAGGCGCCCATCGGGCCGTTCCACAGGACGCTTCCGGCGCCGGCGATCGCCTCGGCGTAGGCCCCTGCCGTCGCCGGCCCAATGTCGAGCCCCATCCAGCCCTCGGGCACGTCGACCGACTCGATCACCCGGTGCGGGGCGCCGGCGTCGAAGGCCTCTCCGATCACCAGGTCTACAGGCAGCTGCAGCTCGGCGCGTGAGTCCTTTACGTCGGCGAGCACCCGGGCCGCCGGCTCGAGGTCCTCCTTATGGCAGAGCGAGTCGCCGGTCGGGTGGCCCAGGGACCTGAGGAACGGGAAGCACATCGCCCCTCCGATAAGGATCGTGTCGGCCTTGGAGAGGAGCTCGTCGAGCATCCCGATTTTGTCGGTGACCTTGGCGCCGCCGACGATCGCCACCAGTGGGCGTTCCGGGTCGCTGACGATGCCGGTGATCGTCTCGACCTCGCCCTGGAGGAGGAGCCCGGCCGCCGACGGCTCGAGCACCTTCGTGATCGCCGAGTTGGAGGCGTGAGCGCGGTGGGCGGCGCCGAAAGCATCGTCCACGTACGCCTCCGCCAGCCTCCCATAGGCCGCCGCCAGCTCCGGGTCGTTCTTCGTCTCGCCTTCCTCGAAGCGGACGTTCTCCAGCAGCAGGACCTCGCCGGGGGCAAGCCCCGAGGCAAGCTCCTCGACCTCCTCCCCAACGACGGCCGGCGCCAGCTTCACCGGCCAGCCGGTGATCTCGGCAAGCCGGTCGGCTACCGGCTTCATGGAGAGCGCAGGGTCGACACCCTTCGGGCGCCCCAGGTGCGAGGCGAGCACCAGCGGGCAACCCTCGCCGCGCAGCCGCTCGAGCGTGGGTAGCGCGGCCCGGATCCGGGCGTCGTCGGTTACCTCGCCGTCCTCGAGCGGGACGTTGAAGTCGACGCGCACGAGGACGCGCCGCCCGGCAACGTCAATGTCGTCGAGGGTGCGCAAGCTCCTAGAGGAGCTGCTGGACCACGTCGACGACCCGGTTGGAGTAGCCCCATTCGTTGTCGTACCAGCTGACGATCTTGACCATCGTCCCGTCGATCACCGAGGTGAGCTGGCCATCGACTATCGAGCTGTGCGGGTCGGTGACGATGTCCGAGGAGACGATCGGGTCCTCGGTGTACTTGAGGATCCCCTTCATCGGCCCCTCGGCCGCCGCCTTCAGCGCCGCGTTGATCTCCTCGACGCTGGTCTCGCGCTCGGCCTCGAAGGTCAGGTCGACCACCGAGCCGGTGATGACGGGCGCGCGAACGGCATAGCCGTGGAGCTTGCCCTCGAGCTCGGGAAGAACGAGGGAGACCGCCTTGGCCGCGCCGGTCGAGGTCGGCACCAGGTTCACCGCCGCCGCGCGGGCGCGGCGCAGGTCGCTGTGCGGAGCGTCCTGGAGGGCCTGGTCGCCGGTGTAGGCGTGAATCGTGGTCATCAGCCCGTGCCTGATGCCGACGGTGTCGTTGGCGACCTTGGCGATCGGGGCCAGGCAGTTGGTGGTGCAGGAGGCGTTGGAGATGACCTCGTCCTTCTCCTTGTCGTACCTGTCGAAGTTGACCCCGAGGACGACGGTGATGTCCTCGCCGCTGGCGGGCGCGGAGATCAGGACCTTCTTCGCCCCGGCCTGCAGGTGCTTGGCGGCGTCCTCGCGCTTGGTGAAGAGGCCGGTCGACTCGATCACTACGTCGGCGCCGACCTCGCCCCAGGGCAGGTCGGCAGGGTCGCGCTCGGCGCAGACCTTGATCTCGTCCCCGTCGATGGCGATGCCGTCGCCGGTCACCTCGACGGTGCCGTCGTACGGCCCGAGGATCGAGTCGTACTTGAAGAGGTGGGCCAGCGTCTCCGGGTCGGTGAGGTCGTTGACGGCCACGAAGTCGATGTCGGCGCCGGACTCCTTTGCCGCCCGGACGACGTTGCGGCCGATGCGGCCGAACCCGTTTACTGCCACTTTCACTGCCATCTTGCGGGGCTCCTGTCTCGCATGGAAGGGGTCCCCGGCAGGCTATAGGGGAGCCGCCTGCAGCGCCCTGCGGTCAATCCGCGAAGGCGGTATCGCGATGGCGCACGTCGAGGACGATGTCCTCCCGGTCGCCGTAGCGCCGAGCGAGCTCCTCGACCACCGCCACCGAGCGGTGCCGCCCGCCGGTGCAGCCCACGGCGATCGTCAGGTGGGCCTTTCCCTCGGCCACGTACTGGGGAATCAGGAAGTCCAGCAGCGGCCCGAGATGGCCGTAGAGCTGCTCGAGGCGAGCATCGCGGCCGACGTACGCCACCACTTCGGGGTCGCGGCCGGTCTGCGGCCGCAGCTCGGGCACGTAGTGGGGGTTCGGCAGGAAGCGCACGTCGAAGAGAAGGTCGGCGTCCCGTGCCGGTCCGTTCTTGAAGCCGAAGCTCTCGAGCGTCACCGCGAGCTTGGCCTCGGTCGCACGGGGGAGCATCTCGTCGGCGAGCTTGGCGCGCAGCTCGTGAGCCTTCAGGCCGGTCGAATTGACCACCAGGTCGGCACGCTCCCGCAGCGGCTCCACCAGCTCGCGCTCGGCGGCGATCCCCTCCGTGACGTTCCCGCCCGGGCTCATCGGGTGGCGGCGTCGGGTCTCCTGGTAGCGGGTCATCAGCTCCTGCTCGTCGGCGTCCAGGAACAGGACCCGGCAGGAGATGGCCGCGCCCTGAAGCTCGTCGAGGACCGCGTTCATCTGCGGGAAGTACTCGCCGCCGCGCGCGTCGGATACCACCGCGGCCCGGCGCACCTTCGACCCTTCGTGGAGGAAGAGTTCGACGAGCGCCGAGATCATCTCCGGGGGAAGGTTGTCGACGCAGAAGTAGCCGGCGTCCTCGAAGACGTCCATCGCCGTCGACTTGCCGGCGCCCGAGACCCCGGTGATGACCACGAGATCCTCGAGCGGCGCCTCCTCGGTCTGCGGGGTGACCGGCTGGTCTTCGGCGGTGCTCATCGCTGGATCCAGTATGGCCGCTGGCCCGGGTCGCCCCGCAAGCCGGCGCTCATCCCTCGGGGCGCCTCAGGTGGCCGTGGAGGTCGCGGGCGACCTTCTGCGGGAGGCCGGGCACGCCCTCGAGCTCCTCGCGGCTGGCACTCAGCACCGCCTCGGGGGTGCCGAAGTGGGCGATCAGCGCCTTGCGACGGGCCGGACCCACCCCGGGCAGGCCGTCGAGGGCCGAAGCGGTCATCGCCTTGTCGCGCCTCGAGCGGTGGTGGGAGACGGCGAACCGGTGCGCCTCGTCGCGGGCCCGCTGGAGCAGCTGCAGGCCGGCGGTGTCATGTTCGAGCAGCACCGGCCGGCTGCGCCCCGGCACGAAGACCTCCTCGATCCGCTTGGCCAGCGAGACCACGGCCACCCCCCGCTCGCGGAAGCGCTCGAGCACGTCCAGGCCGGCCGAGAGCTGGCCCTTGCCACCGTCGATCACGACCAGGTTGGGCAGGGCGGCGAACGACTCGTTCCAGGCCGGGTCGTGCGGCGAGAGGTCCTGCTGGCTCTCCCACGCCCCGATCCGGCGCTCGAGAACCTCCCGCATCGCCGCGAAGTCGTCGGACTGTCCCTCATCCAGCGAGCGGATGTTGAAGCGCCGGTAGTCGCTCTTCTTCTCCGCGCCACCCTCGAAGGCCACCATCGAGGCGACGGTGTGCGTGCCCATCAGGTTGGAGATGTCGTAGCACTCGATCCTCATCGGCAGGCTCTCGAGGCCGAGGGCCTGCTGGAGCTCGTCGAGGGCCTCCACCCGGCGGCGGCGGCTGCGCTCGTTCTTGAGCCGCTCCTGGTCGAGGGCCAGGGCGGCATTGCGCTCGGCGAGCTCCAGGATCCGGCGCTTGTCTCCGCGCTCGGCGGCGCGGACCTCGACCGCCGACCCCCTGCGCTCGGCAAGGGCCCCGGCCAGCGCCTCGCGCTCGGGCTCCTCGATCTCGGCCTGGACTATCACCTGGGGCGGGATGCCGGGGCGCCCGGCGTAGTGCTGGGCGATGAACTCGGTGGCCACCTCGGCGAGCCCGAGCTCGCCGGCGTTCTCCAGGTAGAAGGACTGGCGGTCGGCGAGCACCCCGTCGCGGACCTGGAAGAGCTGGGCGTTGGCTTCGGTCCCGTCGACGGCGACCGCTATCGCGTCGAGCGAGCCGACCGATCCGCTGGCCACCCGCTGGCGCTCGAGCAGCGAGCGCACCGCCTTGAGCCGGTTGCGCTCAAGTGCCGCCCGCTCGTACTCCTGCTCCTGCGCCGCGGCGTTCATCCGCTCCTCGATCTCCTCCTCGATCTCGCGATAGCGGCCGGAGAGGAAGGCGACGACCCCGTCCACGGCCTCCCGGTACTCGGCCTCGGTCACGTAGCCGACGCAGGGCGCGCCGCAGCGGTCGATGTGAAAATCCAGGCACGGCGAGCCGCTTCGTCGCCCGGGCTCGGCGCCCTGACAGGAACGGATCTGGAAGACCTTGCCAAGCACGTCGAGCGTCTCGCGTGTGCGCCTGGCGTTGCTGTAAGGCCCGAAGTAGAGCCGCCCCCGCCGGTGCTTCTCCCGGGTGAAGTACACGCGCGGGAACTTCTCGTCGGTGGAGATCGCGATGTACGGGTAGCTCTTGTCGTCGCGCAGGCGGACGTTGAAGCGGGGCTGGTGGCGCTTGATCAGCCGCTGTTCGGCCAGGAGCGCCTCGGCCTCGCTGCCGAAGGCGACGAAGTCGATCGCGTCGGCCACCGCGACCATCTCGACGGCTCCGCGCGTGACCGGGTTGGAGAAGTGACTGGCCACGCGCTTGCGAAGCGAGCGCGCCTTGCCAACGTAGATCACCTCGCCGCCGGCGTCCAGGAACAT
>JAUMBN010000082.1:0-7823 GCA_032119675.1 Solirubrobacteraceae bacterium
AAATTTGTAAAGGTGCGCAAGCTGACGGTCTCCAAGCAGGTAAGCGGGGCCTCCAACGGTTCAGGCGGCACGGTCACCGCGAACCGCGGCGGCAACGACCAGTCCGGCGGTATCGACTGCGGCTTCAGCGGAACCCCGTGCACGGGTACCAGCGACCGCTTCGACTTCGACGACGGTTCCGGGACCGAGGTCACGCTTACCGCGACCCCGGCCGACCCCGACCTCTTCCGCTTCGACGGCTGGTCGGGGGCCTGCTCGGGCTCGGGCGATGACTGTGCGGTGACGATGAACGCGGCCCGCGATGTGACCGCCAACTTCATTCCCGTGCGCAAGCTCACGGTCCGCAAGAAGGTCCGCGACACCCTCAGCGGTGCCGGGGGCACGGTCACCTCCGATGTCGGCGGCATCGACTGCGGTCCCGGCGGCTCCGGCTGCCAGTCGGCCAGCAAGCGTTACGACCTCGGAAACACGCCGACCCAGGTGACGCTGACCGCCACCGTCGCGGATGCCGAGCTCTACCGATTCGATGGCTGGAAGCAGACCGACGGCAATGAATTCACCGGCTGCAGCGGAACCGGAACCTGCACGGTCACCATGGACGCCGCCCGGGAGGTCGACGCGAAATTCGTTCCCGTCAGGCGCCTGACCGTTGACAAGTCGGGCAGCGGGGTCGGGGCAACCACGGCGAGGGTGGGCAGCAGTTCAGATCCCGACTTTGACTGCGGAAACTCGTGCTCCAGCCAGAAGACCAAGCGCTTCGACCAGGACACCGTCGTCGAGCTCACGGCAACTCCCGAGCCGGGCGGCAGCGACCGCTCGCGCTTTGCCGGTTGGAAGACCACCGCCGGCGCCGCCTTTGCCGGCTGCAGCGAGGGTTCGAGCGGGCTCGGTGGGACCTGCACGGTGACGTTGAGTAATGCGCGCTCGGTGGTTGCCGACTTCAAGAAGATCAAGCTGCTGACGGCATCGACCAGTGGCGCCGGCTCGGTTGGCACCTCCAGCACGAACTGGGAGAGCAAGCGGGTCGAGTGCGGGACCGGGGTTGCGTCGCCGGAGTGCGCCGTCGATTACGACCAGGGAACCAGCGTCACCCTCGGGGCGCAGCCCAAGGCCACGGGAACCAACCGCACCCGCTTCCGTGGCTGGAAGAAGCCTGACGGGACGCAGTTCGACGGCTGCGCCGAGAACCCCGACTCCTCGGCTACCTGCACCGTCGCTATGAACGATGCCCGGAGCGTCCGCGCGGACTTCAGCATCATCCAGCCGCTGACCGTCGAGATCGAGCGGATCGGCAGCGGCGCCGGTGCGGTCTCCACCGGCAACCGCAACTGGCTGAACGAGAAGGTCGACTGTGGCGACGGAGTCGGCTCTCCCGAGTGCCAGGTCGACTACGACGACGGCGAGACAGTCACCCTCACGGCCACCCCGGAGGCCGGCTCGACCTTCGTCGGCTGGACCGACGTCTCGACCTCCGGCTCGAGTACCCGGACCCGCGTGCGCTCGTCGCTCACCTCGGCTCCGACCGGCTGCGAGACAACCGACCCGTGCACCGTCACCCTCGACCAGGCCCGCTTCGTCAGGGCAACCTTCCTGCGCGAATCGGGCCCAGCACCGGACCCCGTGCCGCCCCCCGGGCCAGACACGCCCACCGACCCCGATCAGCCCGACGGCCCGACCGACAAAACGACCACGCTCTCGCTCAAGGTCAAGGTTGACGACAACCGCCTTACCGGGCGCGAGTCGGCCGTCCAGACCGTGACGGTCAAGAACACCGGGCCGAACACGTCCGAGGTGACCTGGGTCTGGTGCTGGATCTGCCGGCGGATGGTGGCGGTCAGGTCGGTGGGCGCCGTCGTCTCGCGCCGGTCCTCGCCCGGGCCGACCATCGCCTCGCGGCCCCGCCTGGGCTGGAAGCTCGGAAGGCTGAAGCCTGGTGAGAGCCGGACCGTCCGCGTCCGCGTCGCCGCGCTTCGCGGCGCGCGGCAGGGCTCTACGAGCTGCCCGGCTGCAACCGTTGCCGCAAATGCGCCGCGCGTCCAGCGCACCGTTCGTTTCCTTCTATTCCCCCGGCCGGGCAGTCGCCCATTCCAACCGACCGGATGAGACGCCTGGCGGCCATAGCGGTCATCGGTGCCGTAACGGCGCCGCTCGCGGCCTCGCCGGGCTCTGCCCAGGCGGCCAAGCCCGGCGCTACCCGGGTGGCCGAGCTCGTGATGAGCCGGACGCCGGTGTATGTGAAGCCGGGAGGTCGCATCGAGCGGGTGATGCGGCCGGAGACCGGCCAGGGCACGCGTGTCTGGCTGCGGGTGCTCTCCACGCGGACCGACGACGCGGGGCGCAGGTGGTACAGGGTGCTTCTTCCCAACCGTCCCAACGGGTCGAGCGGTTGGGTACGGGCCGACCGGGTCCACACCCGCTGGACCCGTTACCGCATCCAGGTCAGCACGAGGACCCGCAAGCTCCAGGTCCTCCTGGGCAGTCGCGTCGTCCTGCGAACGCGGGTCGTGGTGGGCAAGAGGGCGACGCCCACGCCGGCCGGGAGCTTTGCGATCTACCGCCGCTACTCGGCGGCCGGCACGTCACTTGCGCCACGGGTGATGGAGCTCACAGCCCACTCCAACGTCCTGCACGAGTACGCCGGGGGTCCGGGCCGAATCGCCATCCACGGGATGGCCGGGCCGCTGAGGGCCCCGGTCGGCACCGCTCGCTCCAATGGCTGTATCCGGGTTCGCGCGAAGCCGCTGAACAGAATCGCGCGGATGGTGCCCCTCGGAACCCCGGTGAGAATCACCCATCACTCGCTCAGCTGGCTCAACCGCCGCTGAGCGACTGGCGCCGCCCGGGTCAGCCGGCCATCGGGTCCGGCGCGCCGAGCTCCGTCCACTCCGGGGGCTCGTAGGCCTTGCCGGGTACGCCGCCCAGGACCAGGAGCCGCATCCCGTCCGGGCCGACCATCACCGCGCGCTTGGCCGATGGGCCGACGCGCACCATGGTCTCCGGGTCGATGGCGAACTCCTCGCCGTCGACCTCCATCCAGCCGCCGCCGGATAAGACGACGTAGATCTCCTCCTGCGAGTCGTGGTCGTGGGTGTGCTCCGGGTAACCGGCGAAGTCGGGTGGGAAGTCCTCGATCGCCATCCCGAAGGACTTCACCTCCAGCTCGGCGCGGGCCTTTCGCAGGCCGCCGCCGAAGGTGGCTTCCATCTCGTCAATCTTCCTGAGCGTGTAGTCGGCCATGGGCCGATCCTACGGCAAGCATGCGTGCGCGTAACCGCGAAAACCCCTGAACCTGCGCACCTTTACCCGTCTCTCAGAGTTTTCTAGGAGGAGAGGCGTCACATCCCGCCAATCCGCCTGTTCTAAGCCCCGACAATGCAGATCCTCCCCCCAACAAGGAGAACCAGGAAGATGTCCATCAGAACCATCGCCGCAGGCCTCGCCGCCGTCGGGCTCATCGCCTCGATTCCGGCCGGCGCCTCGGCAGCGAAGCTCTCGCGTGCCGTTGACCCGGACCGCGACGGGCTTTCCACCAAGGCCGAGAAGCGGATCGGCACCAAGGCCCGCAAGGCCGACACCGACCGCGACCGTCTCAACGACGGCCGCGAGGTGCGCCTGGGCAGCAACCCGCTCAAGGCCGACACCGACGGTGACGGCACGCGCGACGGGCTCCAGCTTCGCCGCGGCAAGCACCCGGGTGGGCCGGCCGTTCGAGGAACGGTCGTTTCGGTCGCCTCGGACTCGGTGACGATCACCGGCGCCGACGGCATGGAGAAAACCTTCACGGCAAGTTCCTCCACCGTCCTGCGCGGGGTGACCGACCGCGACGGCAGCGGCGCCCCGACGATCGCCGACCTCCAGGCCGGCGATCAGGTGATCGTTCGCGCCTCCAAGGAGAATCCGACTTTGGCGACGATGATCGCCATCAAGGGCGCAGGCAAGGAAAACGAGGTTGAGGGCTCCGTGGCAGAGGTCGGCACCGACTCAGTGACGCTGACCCTCGCCGACGGCTCCAGCCGGACGTTGACGGTCAACTCTTCGACCGAGTTCAAGGGGCCCGACCGTGACGCCAGCGGCACGGTGGACCTCGCGGACATCGTTGCGGGGGACAAGGTCGAGGCTTACGTATCGTCAACCGACACGAACCTCGCCACCGAGATCAAGGTGGAGGGCACCAGGGTCTGGGGCACCGTCTCGGCTGTCGGTTCGGATTCGGTGACCGTGACCACCGCAATCGGTACCTCGGTGACCGCGACCATCACCTCGACCACGAAGTTCAAGGTCCCGGATACCGACGGCAGCGGTGCTCCGGGCCTGGCCGACCTGGCGGTTGGCCAGCAGATCGGGATGGTCACCGTCGATGACGGCAGCGGCGGCACCGTCGCCCTGGCCATTCGCAGCGGCCGTGGCGGTCACGGTGACCGTGGCCCGCGCGGTGGCGCTCCGGACGACAGCGCGAGCCGTGAGGCCGAGCCGGGCGACGACAGCCCGCGTGGGGACCGTGGCCCGCGTGGGGACCGTGGCCCGCGTGGGGACCGTGGCCCGCGTGGGGACCGTGGCCCGCGTGGGGACCGTGGCCCGCGTGGGGACCGTGGCCCGGAGGCTCCCGAGGGGGACTGATCTCCCGGTTCTCCCTACCGGACATCGAGCATTGCCGAGCGGCGTCCTACGGGGCGCCGCTTCTCGTTGCGGGGCCGGACGGGAGCGAGGCTGCGAAACTGGCCCGGTGCCTCGGCGCCCCTCCAGATGACCACCGCCACCGCAGATAGCCACTTCGACGTACTGATCGTTGGCGCCGGGATTTCCGGGATCGGGATGGGGTGCCACCTGCGCCGCACCCTTCCGGAGAAGAGCTTCACGATCCTCGAGGCGCGCGAGGCGATCGGCGGAACCTGGGACCTCTTCCGTTACCCAGGCATCCGTTCCGACTCCGACCTGCACACCCTCGGCTACTCCTTCAAGCCTTGGATGGAGGACAAGGCGATCGCGGAGGGCCAGCTGATCCTCGACTACATCGTCGAGGCATCGGACGAGAACGGGGTCACCGGGCACATCCGCTTCGGCCAGCGCGCCGTCAGCGCGTCCTGGTCCAGCGAGACGGCCCTCTGGACCGTCGAGTCCGAAGAGGTGGAGACGGGAGAGCGGACCACGCTCACCGCCCGCTGGCTTTTCGGCGCTACCGGCTACTTCCGATACGACCGCGGTCACCGGCCCGGCTTCCCCGGGGAGGAGCGTTTCGGGGGCCCGGTCGTCCATCCCCAGTTCTGGCCGCAGGACCTTGACTACTTCGGAAAGCGCATCGTGGTGATCGGCAGCGGAGCCACCGCGGTGACGCTCGTGCCGGCGCTGGCGCAGGAGGCCGGGCACGTGACGATGCTCCAGCGGTCGCCGACCTACGTTCTCCCGGTTCCGGCGGAGGACCGGCTCGCCAACTGGATGCGCGACCGCCTCGGCCCGATGGTCGCCTACCGGGTTACCCGCTCGCTCCACATCGTCGGCCAGCAGGTCATCTACCGCCTCTGCCAGCGCTTCCCCAGGCTGATGAGGCGCTGGATCCGCAGCGTCAACGTCAAGTACCTGCCCGAGGGCTACCCGGTCGACGTTCACTTCAACCCCGACTACGACCCGTGGGACCAGCGCCTCTGCGCGGTCCCCGACGGCGACCTCTACCGGGCGCTGGCCGCAGGCACCGCTTCGATCGTCACCGACCGGATCGCCGGCTTCACCGAGACCGGGATCGAGCTGGAGTCGGGGGAGAGCCTGGAGGCGGACATCATCGTTACCGCGACCGGCTTCGACCTCCTCTTCATGGGAGGGATAGAGGTGGAGGTAGACGGGGAGGAGGTCGACCTCTCGGACGTGTGGGTCTTCAAGGGGATGATGTTCAGCGGCGTGCCGAACTTCGCGCTGGCCGTCGGTTACACCAACTCCTCGTGGACCCTGAAGGTTGACCTCGTCTGCGATCACTTCTGCCGCCTGATCGACTTCACCGAGTCGCTGGGCTGCCAGGCGGCGGTGCCGGAGCTGGGCGGCCCGATCAAGGAGCGGCCGCTTCTTGACTTCGGAGCCGGTTACGTCAAGCGCTACGAGAGCGGCCTGCCCCGCCAGGGTTCCCGGGCTCCGTGGCACCTAACGCAGGCCTACCCGGTCGACGCGCGCTACCTGCGCCACGGCCGCGTGGACGACCCGGAGGTGCGCTTCTTCTCGGCCGGCGCCCGCGACGGGGCGACGGAGCCGGCTACGGCCGCGACCAGCTCCTGAGCATCGGCTCAGGGTCTACTGCCTGGCCGCCCTTGTACCAGCCCGGGGCAGTCCACCACTCGAAGTGCAGGTGGCAGGTGCTGGCACGGCCGGTCTGCCCGACTCGCCCAACGGTCTCACCGGCGCTCACCCGCTCCCCGACCTTCGGGGTGGCAGGCCCGGCGAGGTGCATGTAGGCGTAGTTCTCGCCACCGGCGACCCGCACCACGAGCAGGTTGCCGGCTGCGCCCTCGAACTCGTTCTCGGTCACGCGCCCGGGCATGACGGCGACGACCGCGCGGCCGCATGCGGCCAGGAGGTCGTGGCCTTCATGGCTGCGACCGCCGCCGAAGGAGTTTTCGAACGTCCCCCAGGAGAACTTCCCCTCCACGGGGAATACCGGGCCGGACACGGCTCGCTGCGCGGCCGCGATGGCACGGGTGATCGCCCTGCCGTCGAGGTCGATGGTGAAGGCGGCCGGACTCTCGTCGGCCTGGGCCGTTCCCGCGGTGGTGATCGTGGCGGCGCCGGCGGGCGCGGCCACGGCGATGCAGGCAAGCGCGACAAAGATGGTCTTCCTGAGCACGTCGTAACTCCTCGGCTTGGGCCTGCGGGGTTAGCTGACGGGCTCGCGCGCCTTTCGTACACGCCGGCCTGCTCTGAGGCCGGTTAGCCCCCAAATTGGGTCCCCCGCCCCCGGGAGCCGTGGCACCCGGGGTTCGGCAGTGTTCCTTGCGAGCCGGGCAAGGTAGGGGAGCGATACGACGGAGGCCGCAATCGGCCGTTCAGGCTTGGAAACACGGGCCCCCGGGGCGGTTTCGGGCCGCCCCGGGACTCTGATGCGGGCGGCTGGGGCCGCCCTGGTGGCTTAGGGCTTTAGCGGGCGTCGGGACGCAGGTCGAAGCGGTCCAGGTCCATGACCTTGGCCCACGCCGCGGCGAAGTCCTCGGCGAACTTCTGCTCCGAGCCGGCGCTGGCGTAGACCTCGGCGACCGCCCGCAGCTGCGAGTTGGAACCGAAGACGAGGTCGACGCGGCTGGCCATCCACTTCGGCGAGTCGCTGCCGCGCTCGCGGCCCTCGAAGGCCTCGTCGGAGTCGGAGGTCGGAGCCCACTCGAGGTCGTTGTCGAGAAGGTTCACGAAGAAGTCGTTCGTGAGCTGGCCCGGGCGGTCGGTGAACACGCCGATCTTCGACCCTCCGCTGTTGGCGTCCAGCGCCCGCATGCCACCGACCAGCACCGTCATCTCCGGTGCGCTCAGCGTCAGCATCTGGGCCTTGTCGACCAGCTGATGCTCGGCCGGCCGGCGGTCGGCGCCGGTGAGCCAGTTGCGGAAGCCGTCGGCCCTGGGCTCCAGGACGGCGAAGGACTCGATGTCGGTCTCCTCCTGGGTGGCATCGGTGCGGCCCGGCTGGAACGGCACCTCGACCGGGTGGCCGGCGTCGGCGGCGGCCTTCTCGACCGCGGCGCAGCCGCCGAGGACGATCAGGTCGGCCAGCGAGACTCGCTTGCCGCTGCCGTTCTGGGCGGAGTTGAACTCCTCCTGAACCTTGCCTATCGCCCCCAGCGCCTTGGCCAGCTCGGCTG
>JAUMBN010000083.1:0-4680 GCA_032119675.1 Solirubrobacteraceae bacterium
GCTTCATGGCCTACGCACGCGCCAAGACCGACGGTACGACAGAGCAAACCGCCCCCTGGCTGTGGCTGCTCGACGGGGACGGCAACCCCGTGGGCTCGCCGCAGCGCATCGACCCCGATACGGCGGTCGAGTACAAGAACGCTTCCATCGCCTGGAACTCGGTTCGGGACGAGTTCGTGGTCATGTCGGTCAACAGGAAGACCGACCCTGAGTACTACATCCGGCGCTTCAAGGCTGCCGACGGCTCGCCGGTGGGCGATGCCACAACGGCAACCGTGTCAAGCGCAGACTTCGACCGCGCCTGGGACCGACGCTTCCGGCCCCAGCTGTCGGCGAACGCCTTCGCCGACCAGATGCTCGCCTACGTAGCGCTCGACACCAATACGTCCGGCGCCGCCGCCGACTACGGGGTCTACGCCATGGGTGTTGCCGGAGACGGGACGATGGGTGCCCCGCAGCCGGTCGCGGGCGGCACTTCGGGCTACCTCACCTCCACGAGGCCCTGGCTGACCTTCAACCCGTCCTCGTGCGAGTACCTGGGCGACTACAGCGCCAAGGACACCGCGGCCACGGACAGGTACCAGCTCTACACCGTGCGCTACACCCAGCCTGAGCCGTGCAAGGTCGACCTGAACCTGGCCAAGGCCGGGACCGGTTCCGGCAGTGTCTCCGGAACCGCCACCGAATCCCAGATGGGGCTTGGCAGCAAGGCCGTCTCCGAGGGCACCACGAACCTGTACCGCAGCTACAAGGTCTCCCTGACCGCCACGGCCGCATCCGGTTCGACCTTCACCGGATGGTCCGGGGCCTGCTCGGGGACCGGTACCTGCGAGGTGGCCATGAGCGAGGCAAGGTCGGTAACGGCGAACTTCTCCCCTGCCAGGCTGCAGAGGCTGAAGGTCCGTACGCCACGCCTCGTGGGATCTCAGATCCGCACCTGGGTCTGGGAGCCGGGAGCGGGCGTCATCCGGCAGGCCGGCACGTTCCGCTACCGCGGAAAGACCCGCGTTGCCTGCCGGGCCGGCACGCGAAGCAGCAAGATCGCGGGCCTCTATCGCTACCGGTGCCGCCTGACCGATGCGGCCAAGTCGGCGCGGAGGAAGGGCGCGGTACGGGTTCGACTGACTACGACCTTCACGCCCACCTCCGGCCGCAGGCAGGTAGTCACGCGCACCGTGACCCTCCGCTCGCTCAAGCCGAAGTTCACCGGCTGAGGACTGAAAAGATTTGACCTGAAATCGAGCCGGGCTCGCCGCAGCGGCTAGGCCGCTTCGGCGTCAGGCTCGGGCTCGGGCGGTGCCTCGTCGGAGGCGGCGGCGCCGGTTTCGGCGACCGGTTCGAGCTCCTTCCCGGAGCCGGAGTCTCCGTCCCGCCCTTCCTTACCCTCCACGGAGGGATCTTGGCCCTCGCGCCGGCGCGCCTGTCCGTTCGCGCGATTCCCGTTCCCGCCGTTCCCGTTACCCTTGCCGCGCCGACGGCGCCGGCGACGGCCGCGGCGGCCGCGGCCCTTGGGGAAGTTGCGCAGCAGCTCGCGGGAGAGGGCGCCGGGCTTGCGGGCCAGCTTCGTCCGCGCGCCGCGCAGCACCTCCTCGGCCTCCGGGGTGTGAGCAACGGCGGCGGCCAGCACGGCAGCCTGCAGCCGGCGGTCGTCCTGCTCGCGCACGGCGGCCACCAGCTTGCGGGCGTTGCGGGCGTGGGCGGCGCCGGAGGAGTTGACCAGCAGGCCGAGCAGCCGCTTGGTCTCCGGCCAGCGCTGCACCGCGTACTCCTCGTGCAGGTCGCGGGTGTAGTCGGCCAGCCGCCAGATCCAGGCGGTCGCCTGGTCGCGGCGGCCGATCCGCTTCTCGGCCAGGGCCTGCAGGCAGACGCGGGCGCCCTCGCGGCGCTCGTCGCGGTTCCAGGTGCCGACCATGTCGACCGCCAGGTCGAAGGCCTCGGGGTCCTTTAGGGCGCCGATCTCCTGCAGGGCGCGGATCCGCAGCTGGGCGTGCTTGTTGCGCTCCACCACGGTCAGCAGGAAGCGGCGCTTGAACTCGCCGTCGCGGTCGAACTGGAGCATCGCGCGAGCCCGGCGCCAGCCGGTCGGCTGCACCTTGGCCCCGGCCACCGCCGCCCAGACGTGCTGCTCTCCGTAGTCGAGGTTCTCGACGTTGATCCGCCACAGCTCGCGCTGGAAGACCTCATGGCGGCGGTCCTCGTCGGCGGTCACCGGCAGCACGCGGCGCTCCACCTTCACCTTCCGCCCGCGGCCACGGCGGATCGGCCCGACGACGATCGCCCCACCGCGATAGACGTCGCGGTCAAGGAGCGAGTGCAGGGTCACGACCGGGTCGTCGTGGCGGGTTCCGGGGTGGACGAAGTCGACGACCACGCCGGCCTCCTTGCCGGGGTGGCGGCGGGTCACGCGTCCCACGCGCTGCTGGTAGATCCGCTTGGAGGCGGTCGGCGCCAGGTGCATGCAGACGGTCGCGCGCGGCGAGTTCCAGCCCTCGGCCAGCAGCTGCGCGTTGACCAGAACATCGATTTCGCCGGCCTCGTAGCGGGCGAGGATCTCGGCCAGCTCGCGCTTGGGGGTCTCGCCCGAGACCGCCTCGGCCTTGATCCCCAGGGCGCGGAATGCCTCGGCGACGTTGTAGGCATGCTGGACCCCGGCGGTGTAGACCACGCCGGGCACCCCATCGAAGCGCGTCTTGTAAAGGTCGGCGATGGCGAGGTTGAACGGCGCCTGGTCGAGCAGCTCGGCGAGCATCTCCTGGTCGAACTCGACATCGACCTCGCCCTTGCGCAGAGGCACGTTGGCGATCGTCCGCACTCCCGGCCCGGGCGGGATCCGCAGGCAGCGCAGCGGAGCGATCACGCCGCGCCGGGCGGCCTGGGCAAGGTCGAAGCGCGAGGTCTGCGTGGGAAACAGGTCGGTTACGTGGCGGGCGATCAGCGCGCCGGTGGCGGTCATCCCGATGAAGATCGGGCCGGTCCACTCGCGGATTGCGGCGCTGGTCTTCTCCCCCAGCGCCGTATGGGCCTCGTCGCAGATGACGATCGTGTAGGCCGAGGAGATGTCGCCGGCGTGGCGGACGAACCACTGGTAGGTCTCGACGGTCACCGGGCCGGCAATCTTCCCCTTGTCGTCGCCGAGCAGCGGCTCGGAGATCCGGTCGGCGTAGCCACGGTCCTCGAGCTCGCCGAGGAACTGGTCGACTAGGTTGCGGCGGTGGGTGAGGATCAGGACGCCACCGGTGCGCGAGGCGTCGACGAAGCCCATCGCGGCGACCGTCTTGCCGGCGCCGGTGGCGTGCTCGAACCAGAATCGCTTGTCGGCGTTCGGGTCGTCGACGATCGCCTCGTCGATGTCGGTGTCGACCTCCTCGGGGGCGACGAGCGGGTCGTCGAGCGGGTCGATGTCGGCCGCTGCCTCTTCGGCGGCCTCCTCCTCGTCTTCGTCCTCGTCTTCGGCGTGTTCCTCGTCCAGGGCGGCGAGCTCGGCGGCGAGCTCGGCGTCCTCGGCCTCGTCCTCGTCCTCCTCGATCGCGAAGACCGGCGCGGCGCCGTCGTCCTCCGCCTCGGCGTCGGCTGCCATCTGCGAAGCGAGCAGCGCGGTGAGGGTGCCCGAAAGCGCGTCGACCTGGTGGGGGTTGAGAGTTGTGCCGTCGACGAGGTGGGGCTCCTCCTCGCTGAGGAGCCGTTCGAGCCCGAGCAGCAGCGACCACTTGCGCCGCCACTGCGTGGTGGGGAGCTTCTCGCCGGCCTCGATCTCGGCGAGGGCGTCGGTCAGCGCCCGGGCGCGCGGGGTGCCGGGCGCCAGGGCGACCGCAGCCTCCTCGCCCTCGTGGACGAACTGCTCGCGGGTAAAGGCCTCCGCCCGTCCGATGTCGGCATCACTAGCGACCGGGCCGCCCGTGGCGGCCGTTGGGGAGTCAGCCATCTGGCAATTTCGTTCTGGTAAGGCGGGACGAGGCGCGAACACGACACTGCGCCGGGTCCCTCACCCAGCTGCGAGAGCCGGGGCCACGACGTCAATTACTGGAAAGCTGACCGTCGAGGCACCGCCGATTTTAGCGCATGCTGTGCGATCCTTTCGCCGTGAAGGTTGCGGCCATAGTCGGGATCTGCGTAGTGGTGATCGCCGCCGTCGTGGTCGGCCTGCTCCAGGCCGGGGGCGACGAGACCCCTGCCGCCGGCGGCGTTCCGACCCAGGAGGAGGCCCTCGCCTCGCTCGAGGGCTCACCCCCGCGCCTGGCCGCAATCCACCGCCAGGCCGACGCCCTCCTGCCCGGCGGCAAGGCCGGCCTGAAGAGCCGGATCGCGACGCTGCGCGGCTACCCGGTGGTCGTGAACTTCTGGGCCTCCTGGTGCGGGCCGTGCCGGATCGAGATGCCGGTGATCCAGAAGGTCTCGGCCGCCCGCGGCAAGTCGGTCGCCTTCCTGGGGGTCAACGTGCAGGACAACCGCGACGCCGCCCGGCGCTTTGCCAACGAGTTCCCCGTCACCTACCCCAGCTACGAGGACCCGAGCGGGAGGCTCTTCAACTCCTACGGCCTGGCCGGCGCGCCCTCAACCGTCTTCTACACGCCGAAGGGCAGGCAGGAATACATCCACTCCGGCCCCTACCGCAGCGTCGAGGACCTCAACCGCGACATCGACCGCTACGCGCTGGGCCGGTGAGCTTCGAGGTACGGCCAA
>JAUMBN010000084.1:0-3119 GCA_032119675.1 Solirubrobacteraceae bacterium
CAGGAGGAAGGCCAGTCGATTCCCGGGGTCGAGAACGACCTCGACGAAGTCGACGGCGGCGGTCCGCAGACGATCCTGATGATCGGCTCCGACCGCCGCTTCGTCGAGCGCAAGCAGAAGAACGCCGGGCGCTCGGACACGCTGATGCTCGCCCACCTGGATCCCGACGCCGGGGCGACGGCGGTCATGTCTATCCCGCGCGACCTGAAGGTCCAGATTCCCGGCTACGGTCAGGACAAGATCAATGCCGCATTCGCGATTGGCGGGCCGAAGCTGACCCTCAAGACCGTCCGCGAGCTGCTCGGGATCCCGATCAACCACATCGTCGAGATCAACTTTGGCGGCTTCAGCCGCGCCGTCAACCGGCTTGGCTGCGTCTACGTCGACATCGACCACCGCTACTACCACTCCAACGAGGGCCTGCCCCCGAGCCAGCAGTACGCGGAGATCGACATCAAGCCGGGCTACCAGAAGATGTGCGGCCAGACCTCCCTCGACTTCGTTCGCTACCGCCACACCGACTCCGACTTCGTCCGCGCCGCCCGCCAGCAGGAGTTCCTGCGCCAGGCCAAGGGCCAGTTTGCGATCTCCTCGCTCCTGGGCGACCGCAAGGAGCTGGTGAAGATCTTTGCCCGCTACACGCGCACCGACATCCGCTCCAACGACGAGATCCTCCAGCTTCTCAAGCTCGCCTTCCTCTCCTCCAGGAACCCGGTCAGCGAGGTCCGCTTCCCGGCCACCGACGTTCCGGGCACCAGCGACCTGCAGGTCTCGCCGGCGGCGCTGGCCAAGGCGATCGACGAGTTCGAGAACGCCGAGCCCTCGGCCGGCGCCAGGCAGACCGGCGACAAGAGCGGCAAGGCGAAGAAGGCGCGCAAGAAGCAGAAGAAGAAGACCTCCACGGCGCTGCCGCCGGGTATCGTCGGCGACCGCGCCGAGGCCGAACAGCAGGCGATCCGCGCCGCCAGCAAGATCCAGCTGCCGGTCTACTACCCGGGTGTTCGCCTGGCCAGCGGAGGCTTCTCCTCGGGGGAGCCCGACTATCCGGCCACCCGCGCCTACGACCTCGTGACCCGCAACAAGAGCCGCTTCGAGTCCTACCGGATGGTCCTCTCCACCGGCGAGGCGGGGCAGTATTACGGCGTGCAGGGCACCGCCTGGAAGACGCCCCCGATCCTCGACAGCCCCAGCGAGACGACGACGCTCGGGGGCCGTAAGTTCGAGCTCCATTACGACGGTAAGCGGCTCTCGCTCGTGGCCCTGCGGACGCCGAACGGCAGCTACTGGGTCTCCAACACCCTCTCGCGCACGCTCACCAACCAGCAGATGCTGGCCATCGCCAAGTCGCTCAAGCGGCTCGGCAGCTGAGGCCCGCCGAAAGCGCCGGCTGGCGCTACGCTTCGCCGGTCCTCATGAGCACCCCTGAGCGTGAGCCGATCGGCGTAATCGGCACCGGTTACGTAGGCCTGTGCACGGCGGTCGGGTTCGCCGAGCTGGGCAGCGACGTCTGGTGCATCGATATTGATGCCGCCAAGATCGAGGCCCTCAAGCGAGGCGAGGTCCCGATCCACGAGCCGGGCCTGGCGGAGGCTCTCGAGCGCAATCGCGAGCGCCTCAACTTCTCGACCGACCTCGCCGACGCGCTCGAGCACGCCCGCCTGCTGTTCGTTGCCGTCGGCACCCCTCCGACCTATTCGGGCGATGCCGACCTCAGCGCCGTCCACGCGGTGGTCGAGGCGATGCCCCCGTCCGACCGCCACGCCCTGGTCATGAAGTCGACCGTCCCGGTCGGAACCGGCGAGGCGATCGAGCGCATCTTCGCCGAGCAGGGCAAGGAGGGCTTCAGCTACGTCTCGTGCCCCGAGTTCCTCAAGGAGGGGACGGCCCTTGCCGACTTCCTGAACCCCGACCGCGTGGTGATCGGTGACCGCGGCGACTGGGCCGGTGACGCCGTCGAAGAGCTCTACCGCCCGCTCCTCGGCGCCGGCTACGGCGGCCAGGGCCAGGGCGAGCTCGTCCGCACCGACGTGGCCAGTGCCGAGATGGTCAAGCTGGCGGCCAACGCCTTCCTGGCCACCAAGATCTCCTTCATCAACGAGATCGCCAACGTCTGCGAGGAGACCGGAGCCGACGTGCTCGAGGTGGCGAAGGGGATGGGCCTCGACGACCGTATCGGGCCTAAGTTCCTGCGCCCCGGAATCGGCTTCGGCGGCTCCTGCTTCCCCAAGGACGTCTCGGCGCTCAAGCAGCTGGCCGGCAACAGCGGCTACCACTTCCAGCTGCTCGGCGCGGTGATCGAGGTCAACGAGCTCCAGAAGAGGAGGGTGATCGGGAAGCTCGAGAAGCACCTCGGGTCGCTCGTGGGCAAGCGCGTCGCCCTGCTCGGCCTGGCCTTCAAGCCCGACACCGACGACATGCGCGAGGCCTCCTCGCTCGTACTGGCCGCCCGCCTCCAGGCCGCCGGCGCCACCGTCACCGCCTACGACCCGATCGCCGAGGAGGCCGCGCGCCCGCTGATGCCCGGCGTCGAGTTTGCCCCCAACGCCCTCGACGCCGCCCGGGACGCCGACGCGGTAGTGCTCGTCACCGAGTGGGACGAGATCGTCGGGACCGACCCGGGCGCGCTGGCTTCGGCTATGGCCGGCACCGTGGTGATCGACGGGCGCAACGCCCTCGACCCCGAAGCCGTCCGCGGCGCCGGGCTGGTCTACGAGGGCGTCGGGCGCGCCTGAGCCGATGCGGGCGGTGATCCTCGTCGGCGGGGAAGGAACCCGCCTGCGACCCCTCACCTCCGAGGTGCCAAAGCCGGTCGTCCCGCTCGTCGGGCAGCCGCTGATGGCCTACATGTTCGAATGGCTGGCCGGCGCCGGGGTAACCGAGGCGGTAATGGCCTGCGGCTTCCTTCCCGACCGCATGGAGGAGGAGCTCGGCGACGGAAGCCGCTACGGCCTGGCCGTCACCTACGTCGCCGAACCCGAGCCGATGGGCACCGGCGGCGCGCTGCGCTTCGCCGACGAGTCCCTCCCCGGCGGCCTCGGTGAGCGGTTCGTCATGTGCAACGGGGACGTGCTGACCGACCTGGACCTGCGCCGCCAGATAGAGCTCCACGAGGAGCTCGG
>JAUMBN010000085.1:0-6577 GCA_032119675.1 Solirubrobacteraceae bacterium
CTTCGCCGGCCTGGCGCTCGCCGGCTGGACGCTCCTTCCGAGCGACGACGGCCGGCGCTCGCGCTGGGCCCTGGTCGCGGCGGGGGTGCTGGTGCTTGGCGTTCTGTGGGCGGTCGTCCGCGTTGACGTCCCCGGAAAGGTCGAGCGTGAGCTCACCTTCGTCACCGGCATCCACGACGATCTCGTCGACACCCTTAACGACCCGGCCGTCCGCTCCCGCCTGGGCTGCGGGCCGCTCAGTACCCCCAACTTCCGCCTCGTACCCGATGCGCGCTGGCTCCTGGACGCCCCTCCCGACGAGGTCGTGGCGCGCTCCCGCGAGCGCCCGCGGACGGGGGTCGCACTCGTCTTCACCGGCGAGCGCGCCGCCTCACGCTACGGCCGGGCCGCCGGCGTGGAGGAGAAGACCAACCGCGCCGACGAGGGCTTCCGCGAAGTCGCTCGGAACGGCGCGATCACCGCCTACGCGGCCTGCCGCTGAGCCTCAGCCGTCGCGGGCTATCGAGAGCTCTTCGAGCCGATCCCAGAGGGGCCGGTTCTGGTGGCGCGCCGTCTGGGCCAGCGCCCAGTCGCGCAGCTGCGCGTCGGGGCGGGCGCGGTCGCCGGCGTGGGCGGCCAGCAGCGAGGCGAACTCCCCCGGGTCCCCGGCAACCTGCACCGCGCGATCCCAGGTCTTCACTCCGGCCAGGTCGGGGCTCACGGTCATCCGCCCGAGGCGCGCGTACTTGAGGATGCGGTTCGGCAGGCCGGCGTCGTTGAAAGGCTCGATCCGGAAGGGAACGATCCCCACGTCGGAGGCGAGGATCACGCGGGCTGCGGCCTCGTCGTCGAGCGGGCCGACCCACACGAGCGACGGGTGCTGCCGGCAGGCGAGGAAGTCGGGGTCGCCGGCGCACTCCTCTTCGTGCCATGCGCCGACGAGGAAGAGGACGAGCCTGTCGCCGAGGATCTCGGCGGCGCGGCGCAGCAGCGACCAGTCGGTCCGCCAGCCCAGGTGGCCCAGCGATACGGCGATCACGGTCCCGTCCGGGTCGGGGGCCGGGAAGCGGTCGGCCGGGGTGGTCATCAGGATCGCCTCGCGCCCGGCGTCGCGTTCCTGCTCGACCAGCGGCTCGGAGACGGCGTAGGTGATCGCCGCCCGGGTGGCGGCCTGCTCGTGGAGTTCGGCGAGCCGAGCGCGCGTGGCCTCGCCGGCGTCGTAGGCCAGCTCGTAGCGGTCCCAGCGCGAGTACCAGAGCTCGGCTCCCGGGCAGCGCTCCAGCAGGGCTCGGGCGAGCGGGTACTGGACAGGGTGGAAGATCACGAAGACCCGCGGCTCGCCGCGGCGGCGCACGCGCCTTAGCAGTTGGCCGGCCTGGATCCGTGCGACCGCCTCGCCGAGCGGTCGGGGCAGCCGCGCCACGGCGCCGAAGCGCAGGCGCGGGGGGTTGGCGGCGATCACGCCGGGCGCGCGCAGCAGGTCCTCGGCCTGCTCGCGCTGGATGAAGCTCTCCAGCCGGCGGGGCAGCAGCAGGACACAGACTGGGGGCCGGCTTGCCTGGGAGGCGCTCACCGCCGGCAACCCTAGCCGCGCCCGCCTCCCCCGGATGGGCGGATAGCGTCAGGTGCCGATGGACGGCGCACTCAAGCGCCTCGCGGCGTCGGGGCTCGCCTACCAGGCCGCCAGCCTGCTCGCCGCGCTGCTCGCTCTTTTCACGCTGCCGCTCTACACGCGGTCGCTGACGGCGGCCGACTTCGGCTACGCCGAGACGATCCTCACGCTGGTGATCCTCGCCAGCATCCTGCTGCGCTTCGGCCTGGGAGAGGCCTTCGTCCGCTACTGGCACGAAGCCGGGGGCGCCGATGCCCGCCGGCGGCTGGCCAGGACCACCACCGGCTTCGTCCTGGTCAGCACGAGCGTCGCCCTGGTCGCCGGGATCCTGCTCGCCGGGCCGCTCTCCGAGCTGGTCCTCGGGACCCGCAACCCGACGCTGATGGCCTACGGCGTCCTGGGAATCTGGACCTTCACCAACCTCGAGGTCGCCTACTCGATCCTGCGCGTCGACGAGCGCCGCCGTGCGTACCTGGTCGCCTCGGCGACCAACGTGGTGCTCACGGTCGCCCTCACCGTCACCCTGGTGGTGATCCTCGACCAGGGCGCGAGCGGCTACGTGCTCGGCAACTACGCCGCCTCCGGGGTCGTGCTGCTCGGGCTCTGGCTCTTCGCCGTCCGCGAGCACATAGGGCTTCCGCGGGGCGGGGTGCGGCTCGGCGGGCTGCTGCGCTTCGGCGCCCCGATGATCCCCGCCGACGCCGCCGTCTTCCTGCTCAACGTGATCGACCGCGCCTGGCTGCTGCGCGAGGAGAGCCCGGACGCCGCCGGCCTCTACTCGGTGGCGATCAAGCTCGCCACCGCGGTGATCATCCTCGTCCGCGGCTTCCAGCTGGCCTGGACGCCGATGGCCTACTCGATCGGCTCCGACCGCGAGGCCCAGGTCCTTTATGCCCGGGTCACCACCGCCTACATCGCCATCGCCGCGCTGATGGTCGCCGGATTCGCCCTGCTCGGGCGCTGGGTCGTCCGGCTGCTGGCCGCGCCGGACTTCTTCGGCGCCCATACCGCGCTGCCGTGGCTGGCACTGGGGTGGGCGCTCTACGGCCTCTACCTCGTGCTGGTGACCATTGCCGGGCGAGCCGAGGTGACGATCCGCACCCTTCCCGCCGCCGCGCTGGGAGTCGTCGTGAACGTCGCCCTTCTCTTCGTTCTCGTCGACCCGCTGGGGATCGTCGGCGCGGCGCTCGCCCTCTGCGCCGCCTACGTCGCGATGCTCGCCGCGCTCTTTCTCCTCACCCGCGGGGCCTTCCACGTGCCGTTCCAGTGGCGCCGGCTGGTGCCGGTCGTGCTTGTCAGCGGCTCGCTGGCCGTTGCCGGTGACCTCCTCCTTCCCACCTCGGGCGCCGCCGGCTTCCTGGGCCGGCTGGCCGTCCTGGCCCTGATCCCCCCGCTGCTCGTGGTCGCCCGTGCGCTCAGTCCGGAGGAGCTGCGGGCGCTCGCGTCCGCCGCACGCTCGATGAGGGGGGGCCAGGCGGCGCGGTGAGCACCCTCGGATGGATCGGCGTGATGCTCGGCACGGTCTTCGTCGTCAACCTGATGCCGGCCTTCGGCCCGCCGACCTGGACGGTGCTCGTCTTCTTCCGCATCAAGTACGACGTACCGGCGGCGCCCCTGGTGATCGGCGGCGCGGCGGCCGCCGCGTGCGGACGCTTCGTGCTGGCCTCGGCATTCCGGAGGATCGGCTGGCGCCTGCCCGAGGGCAAGCGCAGGGACCTCGAGGCCGTCGGCGAGGCGCTCACTGAGCGCCGGGCAAGCCGCTGGGGCACCTTCGCCCTCTTTCTCGTCTCGCCCTTCCCGTCCACGCAGCTGTTCGAGGCCGCCGGCCTGACCCCCCAGGTCAACCTGCGCGCCGTCACGCTGGCCTTCTTCCTGGGGCGGCTGGTCACCTACTCGATCTACGTCGGTGGAGCGACGCTCGCCGCGGAGACGGTCTCCTCGGTGATCGACGAGGGCTTCCGCTCGCCGTGGGCGATCGCCCTCCAGCTCCTGCTGCTCGCCCTGCTCGCCGCCTTCGTCCTCACCCCGTGGGCGAAGATCCTGCGGCGGCGCGGCGGTTGAACTCCTCGGCTGCCTCCCGCAGCCCCTCGCCGCTGCCGGGGTTGAGCGTGGCGCGCACGTGGGCCATGTACCGGGCCGGGTCGTGGCCGGGGAGCACCCTGGCCGCCAGCGCGCGAACCGCGTAGGCCCAGGCGGTCAGCCAGCGGACAGCCGCCGCCGCGGCCGCCGAGTGGTGCTTGCGCATGTAGAGGTCGCGGTTGCGCGACATCTCCACGATCCGCCGCTCCGGGACCGAGCCGGTGGAGAGCTGCTCGTGGTGGATCGCCTGTGCTGCGGGCACATAGAGGGTCTGCCAGCCGTGGTCGGCCAGGCGCCGGCAGAGGTCGACCTCGTCGGAGTAGACGAAGAAGTCCGGGTCGAGCCAGCCGATCTCCTCCACCGCCTCGCGGCGCACGAGCAGCGCCGCGCTCTGGGCCCAGTCGACCGGCCGGGTCTGCGTGCCGCGGGACTGGACGACCGTCCAGGGGTGAACGAACAGGGCGGAGGCCAGTGCGCTGCGCGGGCCGGGGAAGGCCCAGGCGCTCGGCTGGGGCGTCCCGTCGGGGCGCAGCAGGCGCGCCCCGGCCGCGGCGGCACCGGCGTCGGCCTCGAGGGCGCCGTATAGGGCCATCGTCGCCCCGGGGAGCAGCTCGCTGTCCTCGTTGAGCATCAGCGCGAAGAGTCCGGAGGCCTGCTGCAGGATCTCCGAGTCGTTTTCGGCCTTGCCGCGCCTGCGGTCGAGGGCGATCACGCGGTCGACGGCGGGGTGCGCGGCAGCGGCCTGTGCCGATCCATCCTGCGAGGCGTTGTCCAGGACGAGCACCTCGGTACGCAGCGGCAGGCCCTCGCGCTCGCGGGCGATCGCATCGAGCCCGCGCAGCAGCAGGTCGCGCTGGCCGGTGTTAACGATGCAGTAGCTGAGGTCGACTTCCCCCACGGCGCCTATTGTGACCGCGGTGCACGTTCACGTCGTCGATCCCCCGGCGTACACGCCCCCGTACGACCGTGCGCTGAGCGGCGCGCTGGCGCGGCAGGGCGCCGAGGTGACCCTCGTCACCGCCCCGTTCGCCTTCGGGGCGGTCACCCCCGCCGACGGTTACGAGGTCGACGAGCGCTTCGGTCGCCACCTTCCCGGCTCCAGCGGCTCGGCGCTGCGGGCCGCCGCCCGTGCGCTGACCGACCCGTTCGAGATGGCCGGCTACCGCCGCGCCGCCCGGGAGGCCGACGTCGTCCACTTCCAGTGGCTCGCCTTGCCGGCGATCGACTCGCGCCTCCTGCCCGACCGGCCGCTGGTGATCACCGCCCACGACGTGATTCCCCGTGAGCCCCACCCGGGCCAGGTCGCCGGCCTGCGCCGCGCCCTGCGCCGCGCCGACGCCGTCGTCGTCCACAGCCAGGACGGCCGCCGACGGTTGCAGGGCGACCTGGGCATCGCCCCGGGGCGGATCCACGTGATCGAGCACGGCGCCTTCACCCACCTGCGCGAGCTTCCTGCTCCCGCGCCGCTGCCCGCGGAGCTCGAGGGAGTGGAGGGGCCGGTCGCCCTGCTCTTCGGCCTGATGCGCCCGTACAAGGGGATCGAAGTCGCCATCGAGGCCTGGCGGGGCATCGACGACGCCGAGCTCTGGGTCGTGGGGATGCCGCGGATGGATATCGGGCCGCTGCGCAGCGCGGCCCCGCCGAACGTCCGCTTTGTCGACCGCTTCGTCGACGACGCGGAGATTCCCGCCCTCTTCCAGCGCGCCGACCTGGCCCTGCTCCCGTACCTGGAGATCGACCAGTCGGGCGTCTGCTTCACGGCGATGGCCTTCGGTACGCCGATGGTGCTCAGTGCCGTCGGCGGCTTTCCCGAGATCGCGAAGGCCGGGGCCGCCGAGCTGGTCGAGCCGGGCGACGTCCTTGGCCTGCGCTCCGCCGTTCGTTCCCTGCTCGATGACCAGGACGCCCGCGCACGGCTGGCCGGGGAGGCCTCGCGGCTGACCCGCGAGCGCTTCGACTGGGACCGGATCGCCGCCCTTCACATGGAGCTCTACGAGCGCCTGCTCGACGGGCGTACGGCGGTCGCAGGATGATCGCCCTCGAGATCGTCTTCTGGGTCGCGGCCGGGCTGCTCGTCTTCGCCCAGCTCGGCTACCCGCTCCTGCTCGCCGCCTGGACGGCGCTTGCCGGCCGGGGAAGGGAGCCTGCGCCTCCGGCCGCCGGCGACGAACCGTTCGTGGCCTTCGTGGTGGCCGCCCACCGCGAGGCGCCGGTGATCGCCGCGCGGGTGGCCAACGCGCGTGAGCTCGACTGGCCGGCCGACCGCCTGCAGCTGATCGTCGCCTGCGACGGGTCGCCGGACGAGACCCCCGTCCGCGCCCGGGAGGCCGGCGCCGACCTGGTGCTCGACCTTCCCTGGGGCGGGAAGGTGAGGGCGCAGGACGCCGCCGTCCAGGCCGCCGACCCGCGGGCCACCCTGGTGGCCTTCTCCGACGCCAACGCATCGTGGGAGCCGCAGGCCCTTCGCGAGCTGGCCACTGCGCTGGCCGAGCCCGGTACCGGCTACGCCTGCGGGAGCGTCACCTTCACCGGCGAGGACGGCGCGACCAACCAGGAGGGCCTCTACTGGCGCTACGAGATGTGGATCCGCTCGATGGAGTCGCGGCTGGCCTCGGTCACCGGCGGCAACGGCGCCATCTACGCGGTGCGCCGGGAGGACTACATGGAGGTCGACCCGGTCATGGGCCACGACCTCTCCTTCCCGTTCAACTTTGTCAAGCGCGGCCGGCGCGCCGTCTATGTGCCCTCGGCACGGGCCAGGGAGAAGATGGTTCCCACCGTCGAGGGCGAGTTCGCCCGCAAGCGGCGGATGATGAGCCACGCCTGGCCGATCGTCCTGCGCGGCGGCCTGGCCTCGCCGGCCGGCTACCCGCCGCGTTACGCCCTGATGGTGGCCAGCCACCGGCT
>JAUMBN010000086.1:0-2970 GCA_032119675.1 Solirubrobacteraceae bacterium
GGGCAACGGGGGCAAGGACCTCAACGGGCGCGACCTCTTCTACGACGGGTCGGGCTCGGGTAACTGCTTCAGTGACAACCAGCTGAGCAGCGGGGTGGCCAACCTGCCCGACTTCAGCACCACCGCCTTCCCGCCGTGCAATGCGGCGGGCGAGCCCGGCCCGGCCAACACCTTCAACGAGGGTGCGCAGGGCCAGGGCGTGAGTTGGGCCCTGGCGCTGGCCGACGAGAAGAACCCGGCCCCGGGCGGAACCATCGCCCAGCCGTTCTCCAAGGCCTACAAGGGCTACAAGCCGTTCAGCAAGTCCTCCGAGGGCGCCTACATGGTCTGGAAGAAGGGCTACAAGGCGCCGCCGGTGCCCAGGTGATCGGTCGCCAGGTGACCCCGGGTGCCGCCCGCCCGGCCGTAGCCGCGGCCGCGGCGGCGGCCGTTGTGCTGGCTGCCGCCGGGACCGCCTGGGCGATCGACGGCCCGTCCGCTTCGGTGGCCAAGAAGAAGGTCACCAAGACGACGAAGCTCTACGACGTGGCCCCGGGCTTCGACCCGACCACCCTCTCGGTGAAGGCCGGGACGAAGCTGGTGTGGAAGGCCGAGAAGACCAACACCACCGAGCACACGGTCACGCTCGATTCGAGCGCCGCCCCGAGGAAGGCGAAGTTCTTCGACTCCGGCGACATCGGGCCGGGCAAGAGCTACAGCCGGACCCTCACCGTGAAGGGGAGCTACCTCCTCTACTGCAAGATCCACGGCGGGATGTTCCAGACCGTCAAGGTCCGCTGACCGGCCCTGCCGGTCAGACCGCGAGCGGCAGTACCAGCACCGCGATAACCACGTAGTGCGTGCCGGCGGCGCCGGTCACCAGCGAGTGGAAGAGCTCGTGGTAGCCGAAGGTTTTCGGCGCCGGGTCGGGCCGGCCGGTCGCGTAGATGACCGCGCCGGCCGTGTAGAGGACGCCGCTCAGCACCAGCCCGACGATCGCCCACCACCCGAGGGCGTCGAAAATCTGGGGGGCGCAGATTACGCCGACCCACCCGAGGGCGACGTAGATGATGACGTTTAGCCACTTGGGGGCGTTGACCCAGAGGATCGAGAGCAGCACGCCCAGGGCGGCGCCGCCCCAGGCGATCGCCATCGCTACCCAGGCCAGGCTCCCGTCCAGTACCAGCAGCGCGAACGGGGTTACCGAGGCGGCAATGAAGACGTAGATCATCGAGTGGTCCAGGCGGCGCATCCAGGCCCTTGCCTTCGGCTTCCAGTCGGGGCGGTGATAGAGGGCGCTGATCCCGAAGAGACCGACCAGGCCCAGGCCGTAGATCGCCATGGCCACCGTCCCCTTTGCGGTGCTGGCGCGCCAGACAAGGACCAACGCCAGGCCGATCGCCACCCAGAAGGAGTACTGGTGGATCACGCCCCGCAGCTTCGGCTTGACCTTCGCCACCGCCTCTCCTGCGGTGGCCCCGGCCCGGTCGATCGCCTGCGAGGCCTGGCTGCGGGCGTTGCGAAGGGATCCGACCATTCCCCCGCCACTCTACGCGTCCACATCCGCGAAGATGCGTATTCGCCCGCCGGCCCTTTGGGCTACGGTGGCGAGAAGGGTGTTTACTACTTATCAGATCCCGCAAAACCGGCCTAATTTTTCGGCATCGCTCAGGAAAAGGACAAGTACGCAGGCGGCTCGCAGGGGGCCGCGGGAACAGCCGCTGACGGCACCGGGGAGATCTCGGTCCTCCTCGCCGACGGCGAGGAGCTCGTTCGCAGCGGGATTGAGCGCCTGCTCGACGAAGAAGACGGGCTGAAGGTCGTGGCCGTGGCCGACGGCGCCGAGGAGGCCACGCGCTACGCGAGCGGCCACCGGCCCGACGTCCTGGTCGTATCTCCCGGTGAACAGCCCGAGGCAGTGGTGGCGGTCGGGCTGCTGTCAGAGCTGGCCCTGGTCTCGCCGAATACGAGCCTCGTGGTGTTGAGCGGCAACGACGACGCACGGGCGGCCCGTGACACCCTTCGCGATGGTGCCATGGGCTTCGTACTGCGGACCGAGGGCCAGGACGCCCTGGTCGAGGCGATTCGCCGCGCGGCGCGCGGCGAGCCCTACGTAAATGGCCGGCTGGGCGTCGAAATGGCCAAGCTCGAGCGGCTGGAGGACGACCTGACCGAGAGGGAGACCCAGGTGCTGAGGCTGATCGCCCTGGGCTTCACCAACTTGGAGATCGGGGAGCAGCTGGGCCTCTCAGTCCGGACAGTGGAGACGCACCGCGCCCACATCATGGCCAAGCTCGACTTCGACTCCCGCTCACAGATCGTCCGCTACGCGATCGACAACGGCCTGCTGCCCTGAACGCGGCCGGGTGGGGGCAGTACGCAGTTCCCGCACCGGGAAATTGCTTACCCGAAAAGGGTGAAAAGGGCTGGCAGGGAGACCGACTACCGACCTACCGTTAGTAGTGAGGGTGGTCGCCCTGGCGGGATGGCCGCGAAACTGAAGAGAAAGCAGCAGGTTATGGGCGCGGCAAGGAACGGAATGGCGGTTGAGGAGACGGTGGCCACGCAGGTGCCGGTGCTTCTCTACGCCGGTGAGCTGATGACGCTTGATGCGGTAGCCGCCGCGCTGGAGCCGGTCGATTCGGTGGAGGTCGTGGCTCGCACCGGCGACGTGGATGACATCGCGCGGTACGCGCGCGGCCACCGGCCCGGGGTCGTGCTGCTGATCTCCTGGCCGGGCGACCCGGTGGAGCAGACCGCGCGGGTGGTGGCGATGCTCGCCGAAGCCTCCCCGCAGAGCCGGGTGCTCGTGCTGGGGCGATCCACCGACGCAGAGGTCGTGCGCGGGGTCCTGCGCGAGGGTGCGAACGGCTACGTGCTGGCCCTGCAGGGCATCGATTCCCTCGTCGAGGGGATCAAGCTGGCCGCCCAGGACTATGCCTACGTGAGCCCTCGCCTCGGGTGCGAGATCGCGCGCATTCCCGACGCCGA
>JAUMBN010000087.1:0-23855 GCA_032119675.1 Solirubrobacteraceae bacterium
CCCGGCCGGCGAGCAGACCCGGGCCTGGCACGGCTCCCCGGCCTCCGACGTCGAGTCCTTCCTTCCCGAACCGTCAGGCGAGGACGCTCGCCTGCTGGAAGGGGTCGCCGAGTGTCGCCTCTACTTCGGCCACACCCACCTGCCCTTCTCGCGGGTCGACGGGGCGACGGGAATCGAGCTGGTCAACCCGGGAAGCGTGGGGATGCCGTTCGACGGCAACCCCCGCGCCGGCTGGGCGCTGGTCCACGAGGACGGAACCGTCGAGCACCGGCGCGTGCACTACGACCACGCCGCCGCGGCCAGAAGGCTTCGCGAGACGGGCGAGCCCTGGAGCGCGGTCGTCGCCACGAGAATCGAGCGTGCGGCCTTCGTCGCCGGGTGAGCGGCAACGCGCCGCAGGCCGTACCCGGGGCATGGACGACAACCACGACGGAGCGGTGCGGGCAAAGGCCTTCGAGCTGATCGGCGAGGACGGCTCGGTGCGAGCGCGGCTGGGATTCGCGCCCGGCGGGGCGCTCTCTCTCGACCTCGCTGACGAAGGCGGGATGATCCGCGCCACGCTGGTGGTCGAGCCCGACGGGTCGGCGGCGCTCAAGCTCGCCGACGGCGAGGGCACCTTCCGGGCCGCCCTGGGCTCCTGGCTCGACGGCGGCGCCTCGCTCGACATCTATGACGCCGAACGCGGCCACCGGCTCAGCGTCGGCGAGCGCTCCGACGGCTCGGCCGGGCTTAACGTGTGGGACGCCTCCGGGAAGCTCCGTGTGCTTCTCGGCGAGGGGCCGGCCGGCGACCGCGAGTGCTCGGTGGAGTTCTGGGACCGTGACGGCTCCTACCGGGCCGGCTTCGGGGTCTGGCCCGACGGGGGCACGGGCACCGAGCTCCTGGACCGGGCCGGGACGCTGCGCACCCGGGTCGGCCAGAGAGCGGACGACGGGCCGGCAACCGCCGAGCTCTACGGGGGCGACGGGCAGTTCAAGGTCGCGATGGGCGAATACCCGGACGGCGCCGGGCGGATCAGCCTCTGGAACGCCGAGGGCGAGCCGATCACCGGCGAGATCTAGGCCGCTGGTAGCTTCGCGGCCCGTGGACGAAGAGCCCGCCATCGAGACCGTCGCCTCCGTCGGCGTCCTGGACCATGCGGTGGTGACGCTTCGCGAGTTCCTCCACCGCTCCACCGCCGCGCGGGCAATCGCCGTCGTCGACCGCGAGCCCGGGGTTGGCCCGGCCGTGGTGGACTGCGGGCGCTTCGAGGCGATCGAGGTCGACCTGGGCGACCGCATCGTCAGGCTCGCCCATGACGCCCCGCTCGACGCGGTCGCCCCGCCGCTGCCCGAGGTCAAGCCGATCCCCCCGTTCGAGGTCGACTCCCGGACCGGCGAGGTGACCGGCACCATCGGCGGGCTTGAGCACCTGGTCGACGCGGTCGGGGCGCTCGCCGACGCCCTGGGCGCTGGCAGCGTCGCGATGGCCGTCTTCGCGACCACCGACCCGGCCAACCCGCTCTCGGTCAGCTGCCGGGCCGGGGGCGCCGAGCCGCCGGTCGTCGCGATCGGCGACGAGCCGTTCGAGCTGCCGCCCGCGCCCGGGACGGCGCCCCCCGAAGGCGGCGAGGCAGCGTAGGCTCACCCGATGCGACTGGTTCGTGCCCTCTGTGGCCCGCTCTTCATCTTCGCCGGGGTGATGCACTTCATCCGCCCGGACCTCTATCGCCCGATGATGCCCGAATGGCTTCCGGGCCACGACGAGCTGATCTACGCCAGCGGCGTCACCGAGATCGCCGGCGGCCTGGCGATCGCCTGCCCGGAGCCGCGGGTCCGGCGCCTGGGCGGGATCATCCTGCTGCTCACGCTCGCCGGGGTATTCCCCGCCAACGTGCAGATGGCGATCGACCACGAGCGCTTCCGCCAGATCCCGAGGGCGGCACTGATTGCGCGGCTGCCCTTCCAGCTCGTATTCGTCGCCTGGGTGCTGGCGGCGATGAAACCGCCGGCCGGCCGCTGATCAGCCGAGCTCGATCCGGGCGCCCGGTTCGAGCACCTCGACCTTCGTCCTGGGCGCGATGCGACTCGCGCAGCGGGCGAAGATCCTTGGCGGGTCGTGGAGGGCGTCGGGCCTGACGCGGTGCATGACGAGCGGGAAGAGCGTTCCCCAGTGGATCGGCACCGCGACCCTGGGGCGCAGCAGGGTGAGCGCCTCGGCGGCGCTCTCGGGGTCCAGGTGGCCGCTACCGACCTTCGGGCCCCATCCCCAGACGGGAATCAGGCCGAGGTCTATACCCATCTCCCCGATCCGGGCCATGCCGGCGAAGCGGTCGGTGTCGCCGGCGAAGTAGACCGACCTCTCCCCCGTAACGACATAGCCGACCGGCTCGGCGCGGTGGCGGCTGCGTGGGCCGCGACCGGAGTCGTGGTCGGCTTCGACCACCGTCACGCGGCTGGACCCGAAGGAGAGCTCATCCCCGGCCCGCACCTCCTGCACGTCGGCAAACCCCGCCTCGCGGGCGAGCGTCCCCCCGCCGGCCGGCACGACCAGCGGCGTCGAGCGGTCCAGGAGCTTCAGCGAGCGCTTGTCGAAGTGGTCGTGGTGAAGGTGGGAGATGAGAATCGCGTCGAGTCCGCGCGTGGCCTCCTCGGCGACCGGTGGCCCGTGCCGGCGCAGGTGAGCAAGCCGCTCCCGAAGGACCGGGTCGGTCAGCAGGCGTGCCCCGGCCGACTCGATCAGGACGGTCGAGTGGCCGAGAAAGGTCGCAGCGTCGCCGCTCAGCACGACAGGCTTCGCAGCGCGGCGCGGTAGGGGCGCATCTTCGCCGCCGGCCAGTCGCCGTGGGTCTGAGTGCGCAGGCGGGCCACTCGCTCGCGGTGGTAGGGCGAGCGCAGGCTCTCGTTGTGGCCGATCACGTTGGAGAGCCTGATGTCGTAGCGGCAGCGAAGCCAGTTGGTGAGGCGCAGCGACGCCTGGCGCATCTTCCGGTTGCCCATCACCCCGGATTCCTCGAAGCCGACGTGCTCGATGCCGATCGCCGTGTAGTTGAGGCCCACCGTGTGGCGGCACATCAGCGAGAGCGGCACGAGCTGGCTGACCCGCCCATTTTTCTCGATCACGAAGTGGGTGCAGACGCCCGGCAGCTCGCCCAGCTCACTGTCGCGCACGTTGCGGGCGAAGATGTTCCAGGCCGACGAGTAGCTCGAGCCCTCGGTCATGTGCTGGACGATCACCCTGGGCCGGGCGAGGCGGTTGCTGTCGATCCCGTAGTGGCGGCGCGAGTAGGCCTTCATGTCGCTGCGCCGCTGCACCCCGTAGGGGATCGCATCCCAGCGGACGGGGGGCCTCTCGGCGGCGGCAGGAGTCGCGGGGGCCGGGGCAGCCACTGCGGCAGCGGCCATGGTGGCGGCGACCAGGTCGCTCAGGGCGGCGATCACTCTCCAGAGGGTACGCAGGCCCCAGGCGCCCGGCGCCGGGCCGCCGCGAAGCGCCCCGGATAGGATCGGCCGCCATGCGCGTCCTCTGCGCCAGCGACTCCCCCACCTGGCGGCTGCTGCTCGAACGCTCCGTCGAGGCGCTCGGGCACGAGCCGGTCACCGCCGAGGACGGCCTGGAAGCGTGGAAGCTCGTTCAGGACGACACCGCGATTGACGTCTGCATAACCGACCGCCAGATGCCCGGCATGGACGGGGACGAGCTGTGCCGCAACATCCGGGAACTCGACGGCCGGTACGTCTACGTCGTCCTGCTGACCGCTCAGGACACCTCCGAGGAGGTGATCGACGGCATGGAGATCGGCGCCGACGACTACCTGATCAAGCCGCTCGACCAGGTCTCGCTGGCCACCCGGCTGATCGCCGCTGAGCGCGTGACCGGCCTGCACCGCAAGATCGCCGAGCAGCAGGCCGAGATCGAGCGCCTCTACGGCAAGCTCAAGGACGCCTTTAAGCGTTTCGTGCCGGAGTCGGTCGCCGACCAGATCATCACCCGCAGCGACGAGGGCGTGAAGCTCGGGGGCATCTCGCGCACCGCGACGGTGATGTTCACCGACCTGCGCGGCTTCACCCAGTTCTCCGAGCACATGGAGCCCGAGCAGGTGATCGACGTCGTCAACCGGTACCTCGGCGAGATGTCGGAGGCGATCCTCGCCGAGGAGGGCACGATCGTCGCCTACATGGGCGACGGGATCATGGCCGTGTTCGGGGCCCCGCTCGAGCAGCCCGACCACGCCGACCGCGCCCTGCGCGCCGCCCGCGCGATGCTCGACACCCACCTTCCCCGGTTCAGCGAGTGGATGAAGGAGAACGGCCTCGGGGAGGGCTTCCGGATGGGGATCGGCCTCAACAGCGGCACCGTCGTCTCCGGCAACGTCGGCTCGGAGAAGCGGCTCGAATACACGGCCCTCGGCGACACCACCAACACGGCGGCCCGCCTCGAGGGCATGACCAAGGGCACCCCGCACCAGCTCTACTGCGCGCAGACCACGCACGACATGCTCGTTGACGACCCGGGAGACCTGGCCTTCGTCGACGAAGTCGACATTCGGGGCCGCGAGCAGCCCCTGGGCGTCTGGTCTTTCGCCGGGGAGGACTGATGCTGCGGGCGCTGCGCTGGTAGCGTCTGCGCCGTGCTCGAGGAGGCTGGAGAAGCGCCCGACAGGGCGCCCGAGACGGACGGTAAGAAGCCGCCGCGAGGCCCTGCGGGCGGCGTCAGTGCGACCACCCGCTGGGTCACGTCGCCCAAGCGGCTTCCCTGGCTGCTGGTCGCCCTTGCGCTCGTACCGGTGATCGTGATGGCGGTCTTCGCGGAGACCCAGACGCGCTCGCTGCTGATCGACTCGGCTGGGCGCGACGTGCGCAACGCCGCCGTCAGCGCCATGGTCTCGGTCGAGACCGAGCTGCGACGCACGACGGTCGACGCGAAGTCCTACGTCGTGGGCGAACGGATCAAGGAGATGCGGTCGGGCCCGGCAATCGAAGAGCTGACCGAACAGGTGAAGCAGCTCAGCCCCATCTACCGGCAGATGGTCCTGGTCGACACCCGCGGCCGGACGGTGGCGATCGCCACCGACCCGCCCGGCAATACGCGGGACGTTCCCCCGTCGAATTTCGTCGGCAAGTCGATCGGGCGCCCCGGATGGTTCGTCCGCGCCCTGCGCGACGCACAGGACGGTCGCGCCAACCCGATCATCCAGACCGTGGAGCCGCGTCCGGTGATCGGCGAGCTGGAAGGGAACCGGACCGCTCCGCTGGCCCCGGTCACCGCCATTGGGGTGACCCGCGGCGGCGAGCCCGTCGGGGTGCTCGCCCTCTTCACCAACTGGCAGGCGTTCGTCGCGACCTCCGAGAACAGCACCGGCACCTACGCCGCCCGGGCCGCCCAGGCGGGCCTCGCCACCTACCTGGTCGACGGCGACGGCCGGGTCCTGCTGGCGCCCGGAGGGAAGTTCGACCTGGGTGCCGACGTCTCCAGCGACCCAGTGATCCGGCAGGCCCGCCGGCTGGGGACCGCGGGCTTCGTGGTTGACAAGACGGGCGGGCCGCTGGCCCCCGGCGACACGATCGACGGATACGCACCGATGGACGAGAAGCTCGGCTCTCCGCCCCTCGATTGGGTGACCGTAGTCGCCGAAGAGGAGTCCGTCGCGCTGACCGACGCCAACCGCCTCACCCGCGTCCTCGTGATCACGACGATCCTCGTGGGCATCATCGCCACGCTGATCGCCCTGATGGTCAGCCGCAGTCTCACCCGCCGTGCCCGGCAGCTAAGGGACTCCTCGATCGAAGTCGAGGCAGGGTCGAGGCGGCTGCAGGAGAGCGCGGAAGCCAGCCGCTCGACTGCCCAGCTGACCGAGAAGCGCGCGGCCGATCAGATCGCCAGCATCGACGAGATCCGCAGCCTGGTCAGCGACATGCGCAAGACCGGCGCGCAGATCACCGAGAGCGCGAGGCTCGTGTCGGCCCAGGCGGGCAAGGCGGCCAGCGCCGGCGAGGAAGGACTGAAGGCCTCAGGCGAGGTGGACGAGGCGATGGTCGACATCGAGACCCGGGTGAGGGCGATCTCCGGAGAGATCTCGGCCCTGGCCCACCAGACCGCCCAGATAAGCGAGATCATCGCGACCGTCTCGAGCATCGCCGACCAGTCGAACCTGCTGGCCTTCAACGCGACCATCGAGGCGGCCAAGGCCGGGGAGCACGGCGCGGGATTCACCGTCGTCGCCGAAGAGGTCCGGATGCTGGCCGAGCAGTCCAAGCGGGCGACCGCGCAGATCCGCTCGATTCTCGGCGAGATCGACAATGCCACCCGTGACGCCGAGAAGTCGGCCGAGAAGGGAATCGAGGCGGTCAGCGAAGGCCGGCGGCGCGCCGAGAGCGCAGCGGCAACGATCGAAGAGCTTGCCGCTGCAAACCGCGAGGCCGAGCGTTCGACGCGCGAGATCGCCGACGCCGCGCCCGCCCAGGAGGCGATCGGCGAACGGTTCGTGGAGGCCACCGACGACGTGAACGGGCGTTCGCAGGCGGTCCAGGCCGCGGCCCACGAGTCTGCGCGGTCGGCGGCCGAGCTCGACACCCTCGCGGAGCGGCTCCGCGAGCTGGCCAAGACCCTGACCGAAGTCTGAGGCCGGCCCGGTGAGCACTCCCGGCGGGCTGCTCGAGCTTCTCCCCGAAGGAAGGGCGCTTCGTCAGGACGACCTGATCCAGATCATCGCCGAGCCGCTGATCGCCCCCGTGGTCGGCGCGGGGGAGTGCTGGCGCGGACTGGCGAACCTCAGGGGCGCCCTGATCGGGGTGGCCGACCTGGGCGTGCTCCTGGACGGCTACCCGACCGAAGGCGGCGTGATGGTGGCGATCAGCTCCTCCCGCGGCGACTTTGGGCTTGTCTGCGAGGGTGTCAGTGGGAACCGGGATCTGCCGGCCGCCGACGAGCTTCCCGACGAGCCGATGGAGGGCGACCCGGACTGGCTGCTCCCCTCCCCTCCCGGCGAGCCCAGGGTGATTGACATCGAGCTGCTGCTGGAAGACGAGCGCATGAGGACGGGCCGGTGAGCCGGGCCTTCCGTCCCGACGACGAGCTGCGCCAGCAGCTCCTCGAGATCTTTGCCGGCGAGGCCCGCGACGAGCTGGACACGCTCTCCAGCGGGCTGGTAGCCCTGGAGGCCGACCCACAGGCCGCGCTGGGCTCGGGCAAGGTCGACGAGATGATGCGCGCCGCCCACAGCCTCAAGGGCAGCGCGCGAGCGGTAGAGCTTGAACCGGTCGACCGAATCTCGCACGCGCTCGAGAACCTCCTTCGCGCCGAGGCCGGGCGCACGGAGGTGAGCGGCGAGGCCGCGGACCTCGGCTACCGCGCCCTAGACGCGATCGAGGCGATCGTCGAGGCCGCCACGGGAGGCCCCCCAGCCGACGTAAACGTCGCAGGCATATGCGAAGAGCTGAATGAGGCGGCCGGCGACGACGGCGAGCCGTCGGGGCGCGGCGCCGAGCCGCCGCCGTCGGCCCCGGTGCCGTCGCCGTCACCCGAGCCCGCTCCGGCAGCAACACCGGCAGGCGACTCCGGCGCGCACAACGCGACCGTTCGGGTGTCGGTGGCCAAGCTCGACCGCCTGGTGGCCGCGGTACGCGAGCTCGAGACGGCGCGGGTCGGGGTCGAGCACGCGACCGGCATCATCACCGAGGAAGCCGAGGCGGCAGACCTGGCGGCCCGCCGGCACGACGAGCGGGCCGGCGTGATCCGCGAGATCACCCAGGGTCCTCTCGGTCGCCTGCAGCGCGCGGCGCGCGAGCTCTCCGACGACGTTAACCAGGCACGCACCGTGCCCCTCTCGCTGGCCTTTGACCCCCTTCCCCGCGCCGTTCGCGACCTCGCCCGCGACCTTGGCCGCGAGGTCGAGCTGAAGGTCTCCGGTAGAGAGATCGACGTCGACCGCGCCGTCCTGGAGGTGATCCGGCCGGCGCTGGTACACCTGGTCCGCAACGCGATCGACCACGGGATCGAGTCGCCGGCGATGCGGGCAGCCGCCGGCAAGCCGGAGGCGGGAACGCTCTCGGTGAGCGCCCGCGCAGCCGGCTCCCGGCTGGCGATCGAGGTCGCCGATGACGGCGCCGGGATCGACGGAGAGGCCGTCCAGGCGAAAGCGGTTGAGGCCGGACTGGTCGACTCCGGCGAGGCCGCCCAGATGGACTACTCGGAGATCGTCCGCTTCGTCCTGCGCCCGGCCTTCAGCACTCGAGACTCGGTCAGCGAGATCTCCGGGCGAGGGGTCGGCCTAGACGCCGTCTTCGAGGGGCTGGCGGCGCTCCAGGGGAGCGTCGACATCACCAGCGTCCCGGGCTCGGGAACGACGGTCACCCTGCACGCGCCACTGGCCATCGCCGCCACCGAGTGCATCATCGCCGAGCTCGGCGGATACCCGGTAGGGATCGTCCTCTCGGCCGCCGAGCGGATAGTTCCGCTCGAGGAGGGGAGGCCCGACCACGTGCAGGTCGCGGGCCGTCGCGTTCCTCTCGCCAGCGAGGAGACGATGGGAATTCTGGCGCCGGCCGGCCACGGCAGCCCGGCGTTCGTCATCGTGGTGGCCGACGAGACGCGCCGCATCGCGTTCCCGGTCGAGGCCATTCGGTCGGTCCTGCGCCTCAACACGATGCCGCTCCCGAGCCCGCTGCCTGAGGTCGAGCTCGTACGCAGCGCGGCGATCCTCCCCGACGGCGAGGTGCTGCGGATCGTCGACGCGCGCGCCCTGGCCGCCGAGCTTCCCCCGCCCCCGCGCATCCTCCTCGTGGACGACTCCGAGACGCAGCTCGAGCGCGGCCGAAGGCTTCTCGTCGCCGCCGGCTACCTCGTCGAGACTGCGCCCGACGGCGCCATCGCGCTGGCCCGCCTGAAGGCCGGCGACGTCGATGCCGTGGTCACCGACTTCGAGATGCCGGAGATGGATGGCTTCGAGCTGACGCGGGCGGTTCGCGCCGATACGGAGCTCAAAACGCTGCCCGTCGTCGTCTGGTCGGCCTCAGGGGGCAACGAGCTGTTCGGGATCGCCAGTGAGGCCGGGGCCGATGCCTTCTTCATGAAGGGACACGAGGCCAGCGAGCAGCTCCCCGAGACCCTCGAGCGCCTGCTCAGCCCTCGACCAGCTCCCTGATCGCCTCCAGGTTCTCCTCGGCGGCCCGGCGCCCGATCTCCACCGCCTTATCGATCTCGTGGAAGGCGAGCATCTTGAGCTCTGAGACCTCGGGCTCGATGAGGAGGTCGGCCCGGGAGGTCACCGACTCGGCCATCGCCGCCGACCCCAGCAGTATCGACCGCATCAGCGTCTCGCCCACCCCCGGCAACCCGGGGCTGCCGTCGGCCTCGGCCGCCGGCTCGAACCGCCCGCCAACCTCAATCGCTACCACCGGCCCCTCGTTCATGTCGGCCATCACGCCGACCGGGAGGTTGCGGATCAGCCCGCCGTCCACCAGCAGGCGCCCGTCGAAGCGCCCGGGGGGAAGAATGGCCGGTATCCGCGCCGTCGAGAGGGCAGCGTCGGCAACGCGTCCGCGGCGCTGGACGACCATCTCGGCGTCGACCAGGTCGGCGGCGATCGTGAAGAGGTCGACCGGTAGCGTCTCGATCGTGGCGTCCCCGAAGACCTTCGTCATCATCTCCTCGGCGCCCTCGGTGCGGGCCACGGCGCTGCGCGGCGGGATCTGGTACCGGTGGCGCACACGGGGCGAGAAGAAGGCTGCCGCGGCACGGCGGCGCTGCTCTGCGCCGAGGCCGTAGGCATAGAGCGAGGCGATGATGCCGCCCATGCTCGTGCCGCCCACCCTGTCAACGGGGATGCCGTTCTCCTCGAGCACTTCGAGCACCCCGAGGTGGGCATAGCCGCGGGCTCCCCCTCCGCCCAGAACCAGCCCGAGCGACCGGCCGGCAAGGCGCCGGGCGGCGCGCTCGGCGTCCGGGATGCTGGCGCTTTCGGGGGTGGTCCACACCCGGTGACGCGCCCGGGGCTTAAGCCGGTCAAGCCAGGCGTCGGCGATCTCCGCCGGGTGCTCGGGCCCGACGAGCACGAGGTCGCAGCCGCGAAGGCGTGGCATCGGCCGGCCCTCCGGTGGCATCTCCGGGCGCGTGACACAGACCAGGCGGTCGGCCTGCCGCACGCAGAAATTCCTCCACGGGGTGTCGGTGCTCTGGGCGACCAGGAGCACCCTGTCGTGGGCCTGCTCGAGGTCGTCGAGCATGTGGCCCCAGCGGTCCGGCGAACCCTGTTCGGCGGTGTGCTGGTCAAGCACAGCCACGTCCTCCAGGGGGCTGAAGGTATCCCTGACGACCGCAGCGAGCAGTTCGAGGTTGACCTCCTCCTGGAGAGGTATGAAGGCCGTCGTCCGTGGGACGGGAACGTCTCCGGGAAAGCCGCCGCTGGCCTGGAGCTGGCGCCCGAGCACGCCGACGAGGGCGTGGCCGAAAGCCGGACTGTCCTCCAGCAGCCGGTTAAAGTCTTCGTAGTCGAGCCGGAAAAGAGTGCTGTCGCGAGAGGCGCGAACCGAGGCAGAACGCGGGTCGCCGGTAATGAGGGCGAGCTCGCCGACCGTGGCCCCCCGGCCGAGCACGCGAAGCACGCGGACGTCAGGGTCGTCCAGTAGATCCACGCCCTCGTGCTCACCGAGTACCACCTCGAGTCGCCCCGAGTCGATGATGTAGAGGGCGTCACCGGGATCGCCCTTGCGCATCAGCCAGTCGCCCGAGTCGACGATCACCGGCTCCAGGCGCTCCACGACGAGCCGCCGCACGTCGTCCGGGAGAAGCGAGAAGAGCGGGCTGGCGGCGAGCAGCTCCTGCCGGTTTGAGAGGTCGGACATAGGACCGGCGCAGTCTACGTAACGGCAGCTTTCACCCGCGGGGATCAGGCGCGAGCCGGGCGAGCTGCGCACAGAGCAGGTCGGTCGCTTCGGCCGGGGTGAGGCCGGCCGTCTCGATCCGCAGCTCAGGATCCTCCGGTTCCTCGTAGGGCGCGTCAACCCCGGTGAAGCCGGTGATCTCGCCGGCACGGGCCCTCGCGTAATGGCCCTTCGGGTCGCGCTCCTCGCAGAGCTCCACCGGCGTGTCGACGAATACCTCGATGAAGGGAAGCCCGTGGCCGGCGTGGATCTCGCGGGCTATCTCGCGGTCGGCGGCCACCGGGGAGACGAAGCTCGCCAGCACCACGAACCCGGCGTCTGCGAAGAGCCGGGCAACCTCAGCCGTCCGCCTCACGTTCTCGGCCCGCTCGGCGTCGCTGAAGCCAAGATCGCGGTTGAGCCCGTGACGGAGGTTGTCGCCGTCGAGCAGGTAGGCCGGGCGCCCCTCAGCGACCAGCCTCTCCTCGACGGCGGCGGCGATGGTTGTCTTGCCGGAGCCGGGGAGCCCGGTGAGCCATACCGTGGCGCCGGCATGGCCTAGCTGCTCGCGCCTGCGCTCGCGGGTGACCCGTGGCTCCTGCCAGACGACGTTGGTCGCCCCGCCGCCGGCCCGCAGCTCGTCGGGGCCGGCCTCGACGATCATGCCGGCGCCGACCGTGTCTCCGCTGGCCTCGTCGATGAGGATGAACGCTCCCGTCCGGCGGTTGACGCGGTACGGGTCGACAGAGAGCGGGGAGGCGCTCTTCACCTGCACGACCCCGAGGTCGTTGAGCGAGAGCTCGGCGGGCCCGGGGACGGTGTCGAGCGTCTCCACGTCGATGCGGTAATCCAGCGCGCTCACGGAGGCCGGGACGGTCCTGGTCGTGTGCTTCAAAAGCAGGCGGGCGCCGGGGCGAAGCGGCTCGTCGGCCATCCAGCAAAGGCGCGCGGTGAGCGACTCGGTGACGACTGCTCGGTTGCCGGGCTGGCAGAGCATCTCGCCCCGTCCGACATCGAGTTCGTCGACCAGCCGCACCGCAACGGCCATCGGCGGCCAGGCCTCGGGGATCTCGCCCTCCAGCGTCTCGATCGCGGCGATCTTCGAACGCTGGCCCGAGGGCAGCACGAGAACGTCGTCACCTGGCCGCATCAGCCCGGCCGCCACCTGGCCGGCCAGGGAGCGGGCGCTGGCACCCTCGCGTCCCTCTCCCCGAATGACTGCCTGGACGGGGAACCGGTAGTTGGCGAAGTCGCGGTCGGCGGCCACGGCGACGTTCTCGAGGCTGTGCAGGAGCGTGGGGCCGGCGAACCACTCGAGCTCGTCGGCACGGTCGACCACGTTCGCGCCACCGAGGGCGTCGATCGGTATGAAGGTCGTCTCGGGAATGTCCAGCTTCTCGAGCCAGGGTTCGAGGTCGGCGACCACCGCCTCGAAGCGCTCCTGGGCGAAGCCGACGAGGTCCATCTTGTTTACCGCCACCACCAGGTGGGGAATCCGCAGCATCGAGACGATCGCGGCATGGCGACGAAACTGCTCTACCGCGCCGGTCGGGGCCTCGACGAGCAGGAGGGCAACGTCGCTGTTGGAGGCGCCGGTGACCATGTTGCGCGTGTAGGAGACGTGGCCAGGTGCATCGGCGACGATGAAGGAGCGTTCCGGGGTGGAGAAGTAACGGTAGGCGACGTCGATGGTGATGCCCTGCTCGCGCTCGGCCCGCAGGCCGTCGGTTATCAGCGAGAGGTCGAGGCCGTCGGCCCCGCGCTCGATGCTGGTCTGCTCGATCTGCTCGATGGTGTCGCTGAGCAGGAGCTTGGCGTCGTAGAGCAGACGCCCGATCAGCGTGCTCTTGCCGGAGTCGACCGACCCGGCCACGAGCAGGCGAAGGAGGTCGCCGTCGTCGGCCGGAGCGAGCCCCAGGTCGGGGAGGGTGGCGCTCTCCATCAGAAGTACCCGGAGCGCTTGCGGTCTTCCATCGCCGCCTCGGTGGCACGGTCGTCGGCGCGGGTCTCGCCGCGCTCGGTCTTGGTGGAGAGCGCGATCTCGGCCACGACCTGCGAGATCGTCGTCGCGTCGGACTCGACCGCCCCGGTGCAGGTCATGTCCCCCACCGTCCGATAGCGGACGGTCGCCTCGAAGGGCTCCTCGCCCTCGTAGAGCTCCAGGTGCTCGGAGGCGGCGAGGAGCATTCCGTCGCGCCGGACCACCGGGCGCCGGTGGGCGAAGTAGATCGGCGGCAGCGGGAGCTCCTCGTGCTCGATATAGCGCCAGACGTCAAGCTCGGTCCAGTTGGAGATCGGGAAGATGCGCATGCTCTCCCCCCTGCGGACCCGCCCGTTGTAGAGGCTCCACAGCTCGGGGCGCTGGGAGCGAGGCTCCCACTGGCCGTTGCGGTCGCGGAAGGAGAAGACCCGCTCCTTGGCCCGCGCGCGTTCCTCGTCGCGCCGGGCCCCCCCGATCGCCGCGTCGAAGCGATGCTCGGCCATTGCGTCGAGCAGGGTGACCGTCTGGAGCTGGTTCCGGGAGGCGCCGGGCCCGGTCTCGTCGGCCACGCGCCCGGCATCAATCGAGTCCTGGACCGAGGCGACGATCAGCCGCTCTCCCAGTCGCCCGATCAGCTCGTCCCGGTAGCTGATCACCTCGGGGAAGTTGTGGCCGGTATCGACGTGCATCACGGGGAAGGGGAAGCGGCCCGGCCGGAAGGCCTTCTCGGCGATGCGCAGCAGGACGAGTGAATCCTTGCCCCCGGAGAAGAGCAGCACCGGTCGCTCCATCTCGGCGGCGACCTCGCGCATGATCGTGACCGCCTCGGCCTCCAGCAGTTCGATGCGATCGAGTTCTCGTCTCATGGCTGCCGCGGGGTCGTAAGGCGCGCCCCGGGAAGGAGCGCCGAGTGTATGGGCTGCCGCGCGGCGGCGCTACCCGGAGGCGACCAGCTCGAGATCCAGCCGCTCGACCGCGTAGACGCCGCTGACCGCGGACAGCTGCGGCTCGGAGACCAGCTCGATCCGCTCGACGCGGCTGGCCAGCGACGCGAGCGCCTCCTCGAGCTCGGCCCGGGCGAGGTTCGCACCCAGGCAGTAGTGGGTGCCGGCGCCGAAGGTGAGGATCCGCGCGCCGGAACGCGGGGCCGTGATGTCGAAATCGCCGGGACGCTCGAAAGCCGCCGGGTCGCGGTTGGCGGTGTGCGAGCAGACCAGCAGCAGGCTGCCGGCCGGAAAGGTGACGCCCTTGAGCTCAAGTTCGGAGGTCAGCAGCCGCGCGGTGAACGGCGTAACCGGCGTGAAGCGCAGCGACTCCTCGGCGGCAGCAGCAGCCAGCCCCGGATCCTCGCGCAGGGCGTCCCACTGCTGAGGATGCCGGGCGAAGAGCAGCAGGCTCTGGGCGAGCTGGCTCTGGCCGGTGTCGGTGCCCCCCACGAGGACATTGAGGACGAGGTTCTCAAGCTCCTCCTGCGTGAGCCGGTCACCGGCCTCCTCGGCTTCGAGCAGCCGGGAGATGAGGTCGTCGGCCGGCTCCTCGCGCCGGGCCTCGACCATCGGGCGCAGCCACGCGTATAGCTCAGCGACTTTCTCTTCGATCCGGGGCCGCTCGCCGGCAAGGGCGAGCGGGTCGAACTGGCGCTGGATCCACTCGGCCCAGTCATGGATCATCGGCGCGTCCTCCTGCGGGGCGCCGACGACCCCGGCGATCGCGCGCGAGGCATAGGGCTTGCAGAGCACGGAGACGGCCTCGACCGGCCCGGCTCCGACCAGCGGGACGGCCAGCTCCTCGAACAGCCCGCGCAGGAAGGGGCGGTGGCGGTCGGCGGCGCGGGGCGTGAACTCCGGGTTGACCAGGCCCCGGAGCCGGCTGTGGTCGGGGCCGTTGATGTTGATGATGTTGTCCCGCGCCTCCTCGAAGAGCGGGCCGGAGTCGATCCCGAAGAGCGCAAGCGCCTCCAGCCCGGGAAAGATCGCCTCCCGCGAGCGAAGGACCGCCTCGGCCGCCTCGCGGTCGAAGATCACCGTCGCCAGCGGCGAGCGCGCAAGCCAGCCACCCTCGAGAGCTGCCCCGGCGGCCTCGAGCCACCGGTCACCCCGCAGCTCGGGGTCGGTGTGGTCGAACTCCGGGAGCTCCAGCTCGTCTACGGCGGGCACGGCGCCCAGCCTAGGCGAGCGGGGCCGTTAGTACGGGGCGCCCACCGCCTTGACCCAGTCCTCGTCGACGTGGAACTCGCCCTTGGAGTCAACCGAGTTGATCGTTACCGTGGCCGGGTCGCGGTTGCCGTTGGACGGGTCGATCGTCACCGAGCCGGTGATGCCCTCCCAGCCTCTCACCGCGCTGAGCTTCTCCTCCAGTGCTTCCTTGTCAAAGCCCCCGGCCTGCTTGACCCCTTCGGCCAGGAAGTTGAGCGAGTCGTAGGTGTAGGGGCTCCAGGTGCCCGGGGCGCTCCCGAACTCCTTCTCGTACTGGGCGGTGAAGGCGGGGCCTTCCTTGAAGTCCTGGGGCGCCGGGACGCCGCCGGTCGGGCAGGCCTGCGCTGCGGCCTTGCCCGCGGTAGTGACGTAACCGGGGTCGTTGGAGGCGTAGTCGGCCAGGCAGCGCGCCTGCGGGTTGATCGAGTGCATCGACTTGGCGATCAGGCCGCCCTCGGGGAAGTAGACGACGGAGAAGACCACGTCCGGGTCGGTGGCCAGGGCCTTCTTGACGTCGGCCTCGTAGCTTTTCTCCCCCGGCTGGACCTCGTTGTAGGCGGTGACCTTGACGCCTGCGGACTCCAGCCCCTTCTTTACCTCCCCGGCCGTCGAGGTCGTGTAGTTCTGGGTCGGGTCGTAGAGCATCGCGACCTTCCTGGCCTTGAGCCAGTCGGTTATCGCCTTCACCTCGACCGGGGCGATCTGGTACTCCATCGGCTGCAGCGTGAAGCCCATGCCGTTGGTGTCGCTGAGGGAGGTCAGGCGGATCGGCACCAGCCCGGCCTTTTCGTAGATGGGGAGCGTCTTGACGCCGACGCCTGAGTTGTAAGGGCCGATGACGCCGTCGAGGCCGTCCTTGACCGCGGCGTTGGCCGCCGTCACCCCGGTGTCAGGGTCGGCCGCATCGTCGATCGGGACGATCTCGACCTGCTTGCCGTCGATGCCACCCTTGGCATTCAGGTCTTCCGCGGCGAGCTTGGCGCCGTTGAGCATCCCTTCTCCCGTGACCTTCTGGTCTCCGGAGAGCGGCCCTTCGAGGCCGATCCGGACGGTGTCGGAGCTGCCGGAGCCCGAGTCGGAGCCGCCGCAGGCTCCGAGGGCCAGTGCCAGCACGGGAACGGAAAGGAGAACGAGCGCTTTCTTCATGGCGTCCGACCTTACGGGCGCCGGGGGCGGAATGCGAGAGCGCTCAGCGGGTCGGGCTCCTGCGGAGCTCCTCGAGAATCTCGCTGAGGAGCTCGGTCTCGCTCTTCTCCTCCCCCGGCTCGATGCCGCGCCGGCGGTTGATCGCGTTGATCGGCTTGACGACGAAGAAGAAGACGGCGGCCGCGATCGATACGAAGGCGATCAGCGCGTTGATGAAGTTTCCGTAGCGGAAGACGCTCCCGTTGATCGTGAACGTCAGGTCGGAGAAGTCGGGCTTGCCGACGATGGCGGCGATGATCGGGGTCAGGAGGTCAGTTACCAGTGATGTGACCAGTGCCCCGAAGGCAGCGCCAATCACGACCGCAACGGCCAGGTCGATGACGTTCCCCCGCATGAGGAAGTCCTTGAACTCCTTGACCACGTTCACTCCTTCGCCAATCGCTTATCCGGACTCAATACGCTACACGCTCCTGCCCGACACCGGCAGGGTGGTGACGCCGGGTGCCGCGGCCGTTTAGCCTGACTCAATGGCCGAGATCCGGAAACAACTCGCCGAGCTCCCAAGCCTGGACCACCTTGGACGCCCAGGAATTACAAGGGAGACGGCGCGGGTGCGTGAGCGGGTCAAGCTTCTGATCTCCATCACGTCCCGCTCCGGGGAATACCGCGACGGCCTCGAGAAGGCAGCCGGCCAGCTGACCGGCGAGGAGGCGCAGATCATCTCGGGGCTGGAACAGCACGGTCTCGACGTCGTCCGCCTGCGGGAGGTCCTCTGCGGCGCCCACGTCCTCGTAGACGACCCCGAGCTCTACGACCAGTGGCGCTTCCCCGAAAGTCGCGAACGCCTGTCAAGCCATCACAAGCACGTCGACAAGCAACGCTGGCCGGACTTGGGCCTCAAGGGCCCGCTGGTCCGCGAGAAGCTCCACGGCCGCACCGCCAACGGCACCTGGATTCAGCTCGAGAAGACTCCGGCCACCATGGGCAGCGGGATCCGGCTCCCCAACTGGCACGACGTAATGCACCTCTGGGACTACGTCGTCTACCGGATCACCCGGAGAAACGTTGGCCCCTGGGGGCTCTCGGGCGCCACCGAAAGCAGGCCTATGTACCTCTCGCCCGACCTGCAGGCCCGCGTTCCGCTTCCCGACGAGACCGAGAGCGAGCTGACGGCAACGATCTCTCGAATCGAGGAGGACGACGACATCACCTCGGCCTCGCCCGACCTGGCTCGCAGTTTTCCGCCCCCCGACCGCGCAAATGACCTCCTGGAGCTCGTCTTCACGCCTGACCAGCTCGGAACCGGGCTCTTTGGAAGCTCGGACGTATGGGTCTCCCGCGCTCCCTCCCGCATAGCCAGGGAGGTGCTGGGCTCAGGTACGCCCGACGAGCGCTGGGAGGTTCCACCGGCCGAGAGGACAGCTACCCGCAGGTTTCCCGTCGGCGACCTCAGGATTGCCGTCGCCACCCGCGTTCAGGGGCCCGAGAATCCGAAGGAGGAACCATGAGCACCGTCCAGTCAGAAGGCATACCGGAAGGGCTGATCGATTCGGTCGTCTCGCTGGTGAACACGGGGCCGGTGCCGCTCGGTGCCTACACCCTCGCCGAGATCGCCGCGGTAAGCGGGGTGATCGACTTCCTCGAGCGCGAACCCGACGCGGCACTCGTCGCCGAGGCGGTCCGCTCGCTGGCGGCGAGGAACCTGATCACCACCGCGCCCGGCGAGCAGGAGCTGGAGGTGCGGGGAGACCTGGGCATCGCCCTCGCCTTCCAGGAGCGCTCGCGCCTGGCGCTCGACGCTCGTGTGACCGGGACCGGCCCGGACGAGCCCTGGCGGTTCCTTCTCCTTCCCCAGCCCGAGGGCATCTCCCTTGAGATCTCGATAGACGCCCTCGGAATCCATTTCTATGCCCTGCGGACCACCAGCGAGGCCCTCGACCGCCTCGGAGAGAGGCTCCCCCGGGGGGAACGCGCCGGCACCGGCGAACCCGAGGCCGTGCTCGCTGCCGCCGCCCGCACCGCCCTGGTCACAGTCACCCGCTGGACCGACGACGGCACGCGCGAAAGCAGCGACCTGGCGATGGCCGAGAGCGAGGGCTTCCACGCCTTCGTTCGGGACCCTTCGGAGCCTTCGCGACTCAAGTCCGAAGACCTGGACGCCGACGGCACCCGTGAGCTGATTCGCTCGATGCTCGCAGCCGGGTCGTGAGCCCTGCGCCCGCGACCGGCGGCGCTGGGCTCAGGCCGCGTCGGTAGCGATGTCCTCGTACTCCTCCAGGCCATCGGGCTCGGAGAAGAAGAGGTGGATGATCCCGCCGAGCACCCCGCCGATCGTGGGTGCCAGCAGGTAGATCCAGATGCTGGTGAAGTCGCCGGCCACGATCGCCGAGGCCAGAGAGCGCCCGGGATTATGCGACGCGCCGGTGATTGCGCCTGAGACAACAAAGGCGGTGAAGATGAAGAGCCCGATCGCGAACGGGGTAAAGACCCCCTTCCACGGGGCCCGGTCGTCGGTGGCTACGGTCGCAATCACCATCACGAAGAGCGCCGCGAGCACGGCCTCAAGGACGAACGCTGTCCACGAGCCAACCCCCTGGCCAGGGACGTTGACGGTCTTCGCCACGACCTCCTGCGAGTAGAGGGCCAGCAGGAGGAGGGCGGCGAACAGGCCACCGACCTCGACGAGGAAACCCCCCGCCGAGTGCCTGCGGGAAACCCGCTGAATTAGCTGCCCCCACCCCTCCTTTGGGGTAGTGATGCGGGCCGGCGCGCCTAAAAGTTCATAAAGACGCGATCCCCTGCCTCCCGGCGGTCGTAGGATCGCAAGGCAACCAACCTCGGAGGCAAGAGATGAAGATGAAGGCAATTGCACTGACCGCAGTGCTCGCAGTATCAGGGCTGACCCTGGCGGCGTGCGGCAGTGACGACAACAGCGACACCACCACCGCGGCCACGACCGCCCCGGCGGCCACGTCCGGCGAGACGATCGCGGCGGCGGCAGCAGCGACGCCGGACCTGTCGACCCTGGTCTCGGCGCTTCAGGCCGCTGACCTGGTGGAGACGCTGGAGGGCGAAGGTCCGTTCACCGTCTTCGCGCCCACCAACGAGGCGTTTGCGGCCATTCAGCCGACCGTCGACAAGCTCCTCGAGCCGGCCAACAAGGACGAGCTGACCAAGGTGCTGACCTACCACGTGGTGCCTGGCACCTACACCTCGGCCGACCTGAAGGACGGCCAGAAGCTCAAGACGGTCGAGGGCCAGGAGCTGACCGTCTCGATCAAGGACGGCACGGTCAAGGTCAATGACGCGACCGTCGAGAAGGCCGACATCGAAACCTCCAACGGTGTCGTGCACATCATCGACGGGGTGCTCGTCCCGCCGGCCAACTAGCCGGGATACGAGAGCGGAATCCGGGCCCCGTGCCGCCTGTCGGCGCGGGGCCTTTTTCGTGCCCTGATCCCTGAACTGGAGGGGCGCGGAAAATAATTTGCGAAATCCGCGTAACGAATGGCCTCCTCGACTGTTGTATTTCCCACAACAGTTGTTTTCTACCGCCCGCCGGGCGACAGGAGAGGTCATGAGGCAGAGCAGCAACCCCACGTTCACCACCCCGATCCGCACCGCACTAGCCGCGGCCGCGGCGCTCGTCGCCGCGCTGGCATTCACCGGAGCCGCGTCGGCCGCAGAGCCGCAGCTTCCGCTGAAGACGCAGGGCAACAAGATCGTCGACTCGGGCGGCCAGGAGGTCGTCCTTCAGGGCGTCAACTGGTTCGGCTTCGAGACCTCAAACCACGCTCCGCACGGGCTCTGGACCCGGGACTACAAGGAGATGCTCGCCCAGATCAAGGGGCAGGGCTTCAACACCATCCGCCTGCCCTTCTCTCTCCAGGCCCTCAGGTCACAGACCACCAGCGGCATCGACTACGGCAACGGGCGCAACGCCGCCCTGGCCGGCAAGACGCCGCAGCAGGTAATGGACGAGATCATCGCCGAGGCCGACAGGCAGGGCCTGATGGTCATCCTCGACAACCACTCCACGACCGACGACTCCTTCATGCACCCGCTCTGGTACGGGCTCGGTGGCTTCACCGAGGACGACTGGGTCAATACGTGGAAGGACCTGGCCACGCGCTACGCCTCGAGGAAGAACGTCGTCGGCGCCGACCTCAAGAACGAGCCTCACGGCGAGGCCACCTGGGGCACCGGCCAGGCCAACGACTGGCGCCGTGCCGCCGAGCGCGGCGGCAACGCCGTCCTGGCTGCGGCACCCAACTGGCTGGTCATCGTCGAGGGCATCGAAGGCCCCGTCGCCGGCGGCCAGCAGCTCGACCGCCACTGGTGGGGCGGAAACCTCGAGGGCGTGCGTAACCACCCGGTGCGCCTTAACGTCTCAGGCCGCCTGGTCTACTCGCCGCACGAGTACGGTCCCGGCGTCTATGCCCAGCCCTGGTTCTCGGACCCGAACGTGCAGTCGATCCTCGCCGACCGCTGGCAGAAAGGCTTCGGATACATCCACGAGTCCGGCACCGCGCCGATCCTCGTCGGTGAGTTCGGGGCCAAGAACGTCGGCACCGACACCGTCGAGGGCCGCTGGATCCGGCAGTTCGCCGACTACATGGGCAGGAAGGGCATCAGCTGGACCTTCTGGGCCTGGAACCCGAACTCGGGTGACACCGGCGGCGTCCTGCAGGACGACTGGCAGACGGTAAACGCCTCCAAGATGGGCCTGCTCTCGCAGCTGATCAGGCGCGAGCCGATCCCGTACGCCGAGCCCGGCGGCGCCACCCAGCAGGGCTTCGCCCCCTACGTCGACATGACGCTCCAGTCGAAGGTCACCAATGCCAACGCCATCCGGCAGTCGGGCGCCAAGGCGGTCTCGCTCGGGTTCATCGTCAGCGGGAAGGTCTGCGAGGCCTCCTGGGGCGGCTACTACGGGCTTAACGCCTCGGATGAGTGGTTCGACGCCCGCCAGGTGATCAGTGACGCCCGCGCCGCCGGCGCCGAGCCGATCGTCTCCTTCGGCGGAGCGGCCGGCCAGGAGCTGGCCCGCACCTGCACGAGCGCCTCGGCGCTGGCCGGGCAGTACCAGGCCGTCATCGACGCCTACAACCTGCGCAGTATCGACTTCGACGTCGAGGGCGCAGACCAGGCCGACAACCCCTCGCTCGACCGCCGTTTCGAGGCGGTGGCCCAGGTCCAGAAGGACGCGGCCGCCAAGGGCAAGCCCCTTACCGTCTCCCTGACGCTCCCCGTCATGCCCACCGGCCTCACCGCCGACGGGATGAACGTGCTGCGCCGTGCCGTGGCCAAGGGCGTGGACGTGAGCGTGGTCAACGTGATGACCATGAACTACTACGACCCGTCACTGGACGTGAACGGGAAGATGGGCGACCTGGCAAACCAGGCCGCCACCAGCCTCAGGGGCCAGCTTGCCTCGGTCTACCCGGGCCGCAGCGAGGCGCAGCTCTGGAAGATGGTCGGGATCACGCCGATGATCGGCATCAACGACAACCCGAAGGAGATCTTCTCCACGACCGACGCGAAGAAGGTCCTCGACTTCGCCAACGCGAAGTCGATCGGGCGGGTCTCCATGTGGTCGCTCAACCGCGACTCGCAGTGCCCGTCGCCGACAACGGTGACCGGCAACTACTGCAGCGGCGTGACCCAGCAGCCCTTCGAGTTCTCGAAGATCTGGGGCGCGTATGCGGGCGGAACCAACCCGGTGCCCGCACCGACGCCCAGCCCGACGCCGACGCCGACTCCCACGCCGACGCCGACACCCACGCCGGCACCCACGCCGACCCCGGCGCCGGGCTCGGTATCGGTCAGGCTCGAGCTCGACTCGAGCTGGGGCACCGGCTGGTGCGGGAAGCTCAAGGTGAGCAACGGAAGCTCCAGCGAGGTGAGCATCAGGAAGTTCGGCTTCACGCTCCCCTCCGGCGCGACCGTGACGAGCTCGTGGAACGGGACGCTGAGCGGCACCGGCAGCGCCCGTGAGATCACGGCGCCGTCCTGGGCCAAGGCCCCGGCCGGTGGCACCTATTACGACACCGGGCTCTGCGTGAGCAGCACGACCCAGTCGCTCGCCGACCTCTCGGTCACGACGAGCGCAGGCTCGACCACGCCGAACCCGGCGCCGACGCCCACGCCGACGCCGACGCCCACGCCGACGCCGACGCCCACGCCGACGCCCACGCCCACCCCTACGCCGACGCCCACCCCCACGCCGACGCCGACGCCGACTCCGGCACCGGGAACCGCGGTCCTGTCGGCCACGGTGATCAAGGACTCGACCTGGAACGGCGGCTTCTGCCGCAGCTTCAAGGTCGCCAACTCGGGCAGTGCGACCTCGCGCAGCTGGAAGCTCGTCTTCACGCTGCCCTCGACGGTGAAGGTCACCGAGAGCTGGAGCGGATCGATGACCCGCAGCGGCAACACGGTCACCGTCCTGGCCCCGTCCTGGGCCGGCTCGGTATCCCCGAACGGCAGCGTGACCGCCTTCGGCTTCTGTGCCAGCGGCACCGGCGAGCCATCGGCCGTGACCGTCACCGAGGTGGCACCGACCGGCGCCACCGCAGCCGCTCGCAGCTCGCAGTCACGGACCAAGGCAATCGCCAGGGCGCGTGCCGAGCAGGCCAGGGAGATGAAGCAGGCCAGGCGCCAGTCCCTCAAGAGGCAGCGCTCCAGGCGCTAGCCGACCCGGGCTTCACTTGGCAGGGCCGTAAGGGAGTCCGTGCCCCGCCTACGCGGAACAAAGGGGGCCCCTGACCCTTCAGCCCGCTTCGGGAAAGCCGCAGCCGGCTTCGGGAGCAACCCTCAGGCAGGGGCCGTCGGGCCGTCGTAACTTGGCCGAAGCCTGCGACGCCGGTTCCGGAAGACCAGGCATCGCAGCAAAGGGTTGCCGGCCGCAGGGTTCTCCCCCGAGGCGGCCGCCCCGGGTGGGCCCGTTCGGCGCCGGAAGCCGCGGCGTAACGGGACCCGCCCGGCCCACCCTGCCTGCCGACGGGTCCTACGTGCCGGCGGGTCCTACGGGACCCGTACCGGCAGCGTCTTGATCTGGTTGACGAAGCCGGACTGGACCCAGCCGACAGGCCCGGCCAGTTCCAGGTCGGGGAAACGCTTAAGCGTCTCCTCGATAAGCAGGCGCAGCTCGAGCCGGGCCAGCGCAGCGCCCAGGCAGAAGTGCCGGCCGCCGGCCCCGAAGGCCTGGTGCTGGGGGTTGCGCTCGACGTCGAACCGGTTCGGGTCCTCGTAGACGTCCTCATCGCGATTGGAGGCGACGTACCAGAGCGCTACCCGGTCGCCCTCCTCGATGGTGCGACCGCCAACCTCCACGTCACGCGTCGCCGTGCGGCGGAAGTGGGCGAAGGCGGGGAACATCCGCAGCGACTCCTCCACCGCCGACGGCACCAGCGACGGGTCGTCGATCAGCTTCCGGCGCTCCGCCGGGTGCTCAATCAGCGCGTGCATCGCCGAGCAGTAGGTCGCCTTGGTCGAGTCGTTGCCGGCAGCCATCAGCAGGAAGAAGCCCATGATGATCTCGTGCTCCTCGAGCCCCTCCCCCTCGACCTCGGCGTTGATGAGGAGGCTGGTGAGGTCGTCGGTCGGGTTCTCGCGACGGTCGGCGATCATCGCCTGGACGCGCTGGAAGACCTCAGGCACGTCGCGGGCCATAACCGTCTCCACGCCCTCGGG
>JAUMBN010000088.1:0-6415 GCA_032119675.1 Solirubrobacteraceae bacterium
TCTTCGAGGTGCCCGTGACCACGAAGTCGTTGCCGTCGGCCGGCGAGACCCCTGCCTTCGGGGCTGCGTTGTTGGAGTAGGTCCCCTGGTAGCCGGCCCAGATCTTCCTGCCGCTTGGGCACTTCCTGAGCGTGGTCAGGTGCTTGCCCTTGTACGACTGCGCCGGGATGGTGCTGTCGAAGGTGGAGAGCTGCGAGACGACGCCCGGGGCCGGCTGGATCAGGCCCCTTGGCAGCACGAAGCGGATGCGCGAGCCGTAGCGCCCGGTCGGGTCCTTGTACTTCTGCAGCGTGCCGACGATCACGTTCCCCTTGGTCAGCTCGTTGTAGGTGTAGAGCCAGATCGTGTTCTTGATCCCGGAGGCGAAGGTTCGGGTCTGGAGCTCGGTGACCAGCAGAGACTGCCCGGGCACCGAGCCAACCGCCCGGGCGAATCCGGCAGCGTCGCCGCTGCCGATCTGGGACTCCTTCGGGCAGCCCGCGGCCGCCGCTCCCTTGACGTCCGGGTTCAGAGCAAGCACCTTCTCCTTCGGGCAGCCCGGGAACGGGTCGGCGTTGAAGGTCACGTTCCTGTCGAGGTAGACGTACGAGATGACGGTCGCGAAGGGGGGCGTCACCTGCACGGCGCCTGCCGCCTGGTCACTGACGATGGGCCAGGTCTTGTTGTGAAACGGGTGCAGGTAGGTCCCGATCGAGCCGGCCTTGGGCGTCTTGCCGGGCTTGGGCCCCGCGAACGACTTCGCCTCGAAGTCCTGGTAGGTGTCCGGGTCCACGGCCAGGGCAGAGCCGGCCGGCACGAGCGCTGCCGCCAGGGCCAGCGTGATGATTGCGATCTTCTTCCTCATCTCTCCTCCTCGGTGAATCCCGTCGTCTCTTATACACCCCCGGCGCCTCCGGTGCGCCGGATCGCCGGGACCGCCCCCGGAACGACGAGGGGCGGACCGAATGGCCCGCCCCTCTCGCTCAACCATTGGCCGAACTAGCGGCCGGGAAAAGCGCCTACTTGCACTTGGCGGTCTTGTTGACGACCGCGGAGTTGCTGGAGATGACGAAGTCATTTCCGTCAGCTGGGTTGACACCCGGCTTGGCCGTGGCGTTGTCCGAGTAGAAATTCTGGAAGCCGGTGTTCAGCTTCTTGTTACTCGGGCACTTCTTGAGCGTCAGCAGCGCCTTGCCCTTGTAGGACTGCGCCGGGATGGTGTTGTCGAACGTGCTCAGCTGCGAGACGACACCGGGAGCCGGAAGCATCAGGCCCTTGGGCAGCACGAACCGGATCTTCTGGCCGTACTTGCCGGAGGCCTTGCCCACCGTACCCACGATCACGTTGCCCTTGGACACCTCGCTGTAGGTGTACAGGTAGATCCTGTTCTTGATACCGGAGGCAAAGAGCCGGTTCTGGAGCTCCGGGTAGAGCAGCGAGACACCCGCGGGTGAGTTGACCGCACGGGCAAACCCGGCAGCGTCACCGACACCCAGGTATGACTCCTTGGGACAGGTCGGGGGAGCACCCTTCTTGGTCGGGTCGAGCGCCAGGACCTTCTCGAGCGAGCAGCCCGGGAACGGGTTGGCGTCGAACTTGAGGTTCTTGTCCAGGTAGACGTCGGCGAACGCGGTTGCGAACGGCGGCGAGGTCTGGGCCGAACCGGAAGTCTTGTCGGACACAGCGGGCCAGGTGTTCTTGTGGAACGGGTGCAGGTAGGCACCGACCGAACCCTTCTTCGGCGTCTTGCCCGGCTTGGAGCCGGCAAAGACCTTGCCCTCCCAATCCTGTTCCTGGGCGGGGGTCATGGCCATCGCCGCGCTGCTGAACGCGAACATTGCCACGAGTCCCACCGAAACGATGGTGATCAGCTTCTTCATCTCTCCTCCTTCAAAGGACTTGAATATCGGTCGTTTATACCGCAGTTTCCGCTTTCGGGCGCCGGTTGGCACCTTTCCGCCGGGATTGCTGGTTGCTCCTTCACTACAGGGGAAACCGCCGGGATCGCGAAAAGTTGCGGTCGACCGGGTCCGGCGCTACGGCGCCAGCGTGAAGCGGATCACGTCGTAGCGCCGCCCGCGGAGCGCAATCCCGGACCGGACCAGCTCACCGCGCTCGAAGCCCGCCCTGAGGGCCACCCCGTGGGAGGCTTCGTTCTCGGGCTCGGCGTACAGGTCAAGGCGCCTGAGGCCGAGATTCTCCAGGGCCCAGGCAGATAGAAGCGAAAGGGCCTCGGTGGCCACCCCCCTTTCGCGGGCCCAGGGAGCGGTCCAGTAGCCGATCTCTGCTCGCCGGCGGGCCTGCGACACGGCGTGAAGGCCAACCGCCCCCAGCACCTCGTCCGGATCCTGCCTGCTGACTGCGGCCATCGGGAGCGCGGTCGGGGAACGCCCCGCCTCCACGTACTTGACCGCGTCCTCCGGCGTGTAGGGGACAGGAACCGAGGTGTAGCGCGCCGTCAGCGGGTCGGCGCAGGCGCGCACGAGCGCGGGAACGTCGTCCCGCGCCCAGGCGCGCAGCGCCACCAGCCCGCCCTCGAGCGGCGGGTCGGGAAGCTCGATCAGGCCGCGGCCAGGCGACCCGTCAGCCTCTCGACGCCGTCGAGAAGCTCCCAGTTGGCCTTCAGGACCGCCTCGGCCTCGGCGATCAGGTCCTCTGCGTCGGCGTCCTCGAGCCGCGGCTCGATCAGCGCGCGCTCGGCGGCGGCGTGCTCGATGTCCAGCGTCGCGTGGAGGTCGAAGTACTCGGTGGCGTCGCTGCCGGGCGCGAAGTCGTAGTGCTCGACCAGGCCCTCGCGCTTGGTCTCGGCAATCTCGGGCTGGCCGGACTCGACGGCGTACATCGCCACCAGCGACTTGAGCATCGGGCGGCTGCCGTCGCCGGCCCAGGCCCGGGCGCAGGCCTCGGTCTCGGTTGCCGGCTCGGCGTCCGGGTCGCCGCCGACTGCCGCGGTGAAGCGGTCCCAGAGCTCTACGTGCGAGCGCTCTTCGGCGGCGTGGGCGGCGAGCGCGCGGGCCAGCTTCGGGCTCTCGGCAACCGCGGCGGTGGCGTCCGCAGCGTCGGCGAGGGCGACCACGGCGGCCCGGTACTGGCCGGAGTAGACGGCCAGCTCGTCGAGCGTCAGCTCACCGGCCGACCAGCGCTGGTAGAAGGGGTGGCGAAGCACATTCCAGCGCTCGCGAACGGTTTCAAGCTCCTCGAAGAAGTCCATTGTCTGATGCCTCCGGTGGGGGTCGATGACTGGGGGACCAATGCTACCTTCCGCGCCCGACCCGATGCGACCCCCGGTGGACACGATCACGGCACCCTCGTTCCCGGCCGACCTCGAGTGGGTGAACGTCGCGCCGCTGCGGATCGAAAAGCAGGCCGAGCGGCCGGTGCTCATCGACTTCTGGGACTTCTGCCGGCCGGAGTCGCTGGCCGTCCTCTCCCACGTAAGGCGCTGGCACGAGAGCTACGGGCCGCTGGGGCTGCGCGTCATCTCGGTCCACTCCCCCGGCTACCCGCCCGGCCGAGACCCTGGAACCGTCCGGGCAGCGGTGGAGCGGCTGGGCATAGAGCACCCGGTGGTCCTCGACCCCGACTTCGAGTGCTGGCGCGCCTACGACAATCCGGGCTGGCCGGCCCGGTACCTGTTCGCCCCGGGACTCTCCCTGGTGGATGTCCACCACGGGGACGGAGCGATCCGCGAGACCGAGCTGGTCATACGGGAGCAGCTGGGCCTCGACGCGCAACCGGGACCCGAGTGCCCACCCGACGACGCCGACGACCTGCTCGTCGTGCCGAGCGCCGCGCGGGAAGGAAACGGCAGCGGACCCTACGCGGCCGGCGAGACCTGGGCGATCTGCGACGGGCGCGGAACCCTGACGGTCAACGGGGAGGAGGTCGAGGTGGCCGGCCCCGGCGCAGTCAGGCTCACAGCCCACCCGCACCACACCGAGGGCGTGCTGGATATCGAGGCCGGCGACGGGGTCGAGATCCTCGAGACCGTCTTCCTGGCCGGTCCGCCGGCCTGAAGGTCAGAAGGAGTGGTCGGGCCGGCGCCCGACGTCCTCGACGAGCATCAGCGGCTCCGGGTCGGCGTCGCCGTCCACAAGGACCCCGCGGCCGGGCCGGTAGGGACTGCGAACGTCGGTGCTGTTGATCCTCGGCTCGTCGGTCCAGCAGCCGGTGTTGAGAAGCGAGCCGCCCCCGGGCATCTCCCACTCCGCGCGGTCCATCCAGGGCAGCGGCCCGGCGCAGTGGGTGTGGCCGAAGATCACCCAGCGCGCCTCCACTCCAAGCAGCTGGACCACCTCGGCCATCGCCGCCAGCCCGGCCCGGCGCAGCTCCTCGGAGTCGAGTCGGTGGCTCACCGGACCGAGTCCGGCCAGGTTGAGACCGGCAATACCCAGGGGCAGCATCGCCGCCAGTGCCTTCCCGCGAAGCGGAGCCCGTCCGTCGCCGGAGAGCAGCGTCCAGGCCTTGGCCGTGGCCGCCCCGGTCGTCCAGCGCCCGCCCGCGGCCCGGCCGTTGGCGATCTCCTCAAGCCAGGCATACATCGGGGCAAGCGCCGCCTCGAAGTCCTCCGCGCTGGCGCTGCCGGGCTCCTCGGGCAGCTTGCCGACAACACGTGCCATTCCCCCGGCGGCAAGCCTCTCGAAGGTCGGGATCGTGATCAGCCGGTCGAGGTAGTGGCCGTGCGTGGCCCAGACGTCATCCCGAATCCAGTACCCGGGGTAGGCGACGCCGATCTCGTGCCGGTCGTCATCCAGCCAGCCGGCCAGCTGCGCCGCGATCGCACTCTCCCCCGGATCAGAGAGTGTCTGCTCGCCGAGCGGCTCCGGCGCCTCCTCGAGGCGGCGGCGGTCCAGCCACTGCGAGACGAGCGGAAAGTCGTGGTTGCCGGCGGCGATCACGATCTCCGATCCGGCGGGAAGGGCCGAGCCGATCGCCTCCATCACCGGGCGGGCGGCGGCCATCGCCTCCCAGGCCGGGCCGTGGCGCATCTCCAGGACGTCGCCGAGCAGGACCAGCCGGTCGACCGTCTCCAGGTATGCGCAGAGCTCATCCAGCGGCTCGGGACGCCTCAGGATGTCCACCGGCCGGCGCGAGCCGAGGTGAAGGTCGGAGATGACGAGCGTCCTCATTGGCCGGGCGGAGAGTAGCCTGCCGGTCGATGCCCGCTGGACCACTTCAAGGCCTCGTGGTTGCGGACTTCGCCCGTGTCCTGGCGGGCCCGCTCTGCTCCCAGAACCTCGCCGACCTCGGGGCGGACGTGATCAAGGTCGAAAGAGCCGGGAGCGGCGACGACACCCGCCAGTGGGGGCCGCCGTTCGTCGACGAGGGATCGACCTACTTCCTGGGGCTCAACCGGGGCAAGCGCTCCATCGAGCTCGACCTCAAGGACGGCCCGGACCTCGAGGTCGCCCGGGAGCTCTGCCGGCGGGCCGACGTGGTGCTCGAGTCCTTTCGGCCGGGCACCATGGAGCGCCTGGGCCTCGGCTACGACAAAGTGAGCGCCGGCAACCCAGGGATCGTCTACACCTCCATCAGCGCCTTCGGTTCCGGGGAGGCAGCGCGCGACCTGCCCGGGTACGACCTGCTCGTCGAAGCGATGTCGGGATTCATGTCGGTCACCGGCGATCCCGACGGCGAGGCCATGCGCCCGGGCACCGCTATCGCCGACCTGGTCTGCGGGCTCTACGCGACGATCGGGACCCTCGCGGCGCTCAGCGAGCGACGCGAGAGCGGCCGCGGCCAGCACGTCGAAGTGAACCTGATGAGCAGCGCCTTCGTGATGCTCCTCAACCTCGGGTCGAGCTTCCTGAACACCGGTGAGGTCCCGACGCGGACCGGGAACCGACACCACTCGATCGCTCCGTACCAGACCTACCCCACCGGCGAGGGCGACCTCGCCGTCGCCGTCGGCAACGACGCGATCTTCGAGCGCTTCTGCGCAGTCATCGACCACCCGGAGCTCCCCGGCGACGAGCGCTTCGCCGACAATGCCGGGCGCGTCCGCCACCGGGAAGAGCTGAACTCAGTGCTCGCCCCCGCCCTGGCCCAGCGGAGCGCAAGGGAGTGGGCAGCCGCCATGATCGCGGCCGGCGTCCCCGCCGGTCCGGTCAACGACGTGCGGACCGCATACGAGTTCGCCTCCGGGCTGGGCCTGGACCCGGTCATCGAGCTGGACGGCGTGTGCTCCACGCGCTCGCCAATCTCGATGGAAAGAACACCTGTGGTCCCGAGCCGCCGCCCTCCACGACTGGGCGAGCACGGCGACGAGATCCGCGCCTGGCTCAGCTCGTAGCGACCGGCCCTGCGCCCTCGGCGCCCGCCATCGCCTGGCGGATCGTCTTGGGCATCATGAAGCGCACGTCCTCCTCGACGACGGTGAACTCCTCGACCTCCGTCTCGCTGTCGGCGCAGAGAAGTTCGACAAGTCGCTGGACCA
>JAUMBN010000089.1:0-2980 GCA_032119675.1 Solirubrobacteraceae bacterium
CCGGGCCATGCCGACCCGGTCACCGGTGACGTGCGCGGGACCCTCGAGCACGCAGCCGACACGACCTGATGGGGCGCCGCTCCAGGCGCCGGGAACGCTCGCAGGAGCCGCTCCCCGAAGCGCCGGTCGAGAGCTACGACGGCCCGCAGGGCGAGCGCCTCGCCCTGCGCACAGTAATGACGCCGAAGACCCGCGAGCTCTACGCGAAGACGTTCGCCGGCAACCCGCTCTCGCAGGAGGACGCCTGGCAGCGCGCGGTCGAGTTCCTGTTCGAAAGGCTCGCAGTCGGCTGGGAGATAAACGGCGTCGAGACCGTGGGGCAGGCCGAGCTGCTGGCCCGCTTCCGGGTGGCCAGCGCCGACGAGCGCCGCTTCGTCCGCGAGAGCCTGCGGGCGCACTGCGCCGAGTGGTTCCCGGAGCTCCAGGCGCCGTGAGCCTCTCCTGGGAGGAGGCCGTCGCGCGGGTGGAGGCGGCCTTCCCGACCCGGGCTATGGCCGAGCTGCTGGCCGACTGGTGCCTGGAGGTCGAGCCCGGCCAGCGGGTGGTCGCCCGCTCCACGGCGATGGCCTCCCCGCTGATGGTCGCCTTCCAGGAGGCGGTGCTGGCCCGGGAGGCGTGGCCGACCCTGGAGGTCGAGCTGCCCGGGCAGGCCGCCTCCTTCTACCGTCACGCCCACGACGCCCAGCTGGATGACTACGACGACATGGCGATGGCCGTGGCCAAGTCGATGCATTCGGTCCTTTCCGTGCAGGCCCCCTACGAGGAGCACGAGCTCGCCGGTAGCGACCCGGCCCGGATAGCCCGCGCCGCCCGGGCCCGGCGCCCGGTCCGGGAGCGGACGCTGGGAAAGCGCTGGTGCTCGAGCCTCTGGCCCACGCCGGCCGGTGCCTCGCTGGCCGGAATGGAGCTGGAGGAGTTCGCCGGCTTCGTGGCCGGGGCGATGTTCCTCGACCGCCCCGACCCGGTCGCCGCCTGGAAGCAGCTCGGACGCTTCCAGGACACGCTGATCGAGCGTCTCGGCCGCGTGCGCGAGCTGCGGGTCCAGGCCCCGGGCACCGACCTCGTGATCAGCGTCAAGGGCCGCAAGTGGGTAAACAGCGACGGGCGGCGCAACATGCCGAGCGGCGAGGTCTTCACCGGGCCCCTGGAGGCCAGCGCCGAGGGGCATATCTCCTTCACCATCCCCAGCTCGCCGGCCGGGGTCGAGGTGACCGGGGTCGAGCTGGTCTTCCGGGAGGGCGAGGTCGTGGAGTCCAGGGCCGCCAGCGGCGGCGAGTACCTGCGCCGCGCCCTGGCCACCGACGAGGGCGCCCGGCGGCTCGGGGAGTTCGGCATCGGCACCAACTTCGGGATCGACCGCCCCGTCGGGGCGATCCTCTTCGACGAGAAGATCGGCGGCACCGTGCACCTGGCCCTCGGGCGCTCCTACCCGGAGACCGGCGGGCGCAACGAGAGCGCCCTGCACTGGGACCTCATCTGTGACCTGCGCTCCGGCGGTCGCCTCCTGGCCGACGGCGAGGAGCTCCTCGTGGGCGGCCGCTTCACCTGAACGGGGCCGTTCCGGCGCCCGCCAGCGATGCTCTAGGTTGAGCGTCGATGTTCGAACGGCACACCAAGATCGTCGCCACGATCGGTCCGGCCTCGCGCGACCTGGAGATCCTTACCCGCATGGTCGAGGCCGGGATGGACGTCGCACGGCTCAACTTCAGCCACGGCACCCACGAGGACCACGCCGAGACGATCCGCCTGGTCGGCGAGGCCTCCGACCGGGTCGGCCGCGCCGTGGCGATCCTCCAGGACCTTCCCGGCCCGAAAATCCGGATCGGCGAGATCAGCGAAGGGCGCTCGATCCTCAAGGGCGGCCAGCAGGTCACCTTCATCTGCGGCGACGACGGAGAAGCGAGCGCCGAGGAGGGCCGGCTCACCGTCAGCTGGGCCGAGCTGGCCTCCGCGGTCGGCCCCGAGGAGACGATCTACCTCTCCGACGGCGCGGTCCGGCTGCGCGTAACCGCCACGCGCCCGGAGGCCGGCGAGGTCGACGCCGAGGTGGAGATCGGCGGCGTGATCACCTCGCGCCAGGGCCTCAACATCCCCGGCCCGGTCGACGAGCTGCCGGCGGTCCTCCAGGAGGACCTCGCCCACCTCGAGGCCGGGGAGAAGATGGGCGTCGACATCGTCGCGCCGAGCTTTGTCCGGCGCCCGGAGGAGATCATCGAGCTGCGCGAGTACACGCGCGCGCCGATCATCGCCAAGATCGAGAAGCCCCAGGCGGTCTCCCGGGCCGAGGACATCATCCGCGCCAGTGACGGGATCATGGTCGCGCGCGGCGACCTCGGGATAGAGCTGCCGATCGCCGAGGTGCCGATGGTCCAGAAGCGCCTCCTGCGCCTCGCCGGCGAGCACGCCCGCGTCTCGATCACCGCCACCCAGATGCTCGACTCGATGGTCCGCTCCCCGCGCCCGACCCGCGCCGAGGTGGCCGACGTGGCCAACGCGATCCTCGACGGGACCGACGCCGTGATGCTCTCCCAGGAGACCGCGATCGGCGCGCACCCGGTCGAGGCGGTCGCGATGATGGACTCGATCGCCCGGACTACCGAACGCGAAGCGCCCTACGCGCGCTGGAACGAGCACCGCGTGGCCCGCGACACCCGTGACCCCAGCTACACCGTCGCCCACAGCGCCGTGGAGGCGGCCGACCAGCTCGAGCTGGACGCCCTGATCGTCCCGACGCTCTCGGGCCGCTCGGCGCGGCTGGTCTCCGCCCATCGCCCGACCGTCCCGATCCTCGCCCTCTCCCCCGGCCGCGAGACCGTCCGGCGCTGCGGCCTGCTCTGGGGCGTCACCGCGGGCTCGATGCGCCGCCACGAGACCACCGAGGAGCTGATCGCCGACGCTGCCCGCCGCGTGATCGAGCTCGGCTGGTGCACGCCGGGCCAGCGGGTGGGAATCACCGCGGGGCTGCCGAGCGGCCGGCCGG
>JAUMBN010000090.1:0-7120 GCA_032119675.1 Solirubrobacteraceae bacterium
GCCCTTCGGGCCCAGGTTGCACTTCAGGGGGTAGCTGGCAGCTCGCCGGACAGTGGTCATGGTCCTGCACCAGGTCTTGGTTTTCCTCCCGGACCCGGTAGTCGCAGTCTGGGCGAGGCTCCCGGCGGCGCTCACCGCTGCCCGGCTGGTGAAGTAGGCGCTCTTCTTTCCGACCTTCGCCTTCAGTGAGGAGACGGTGAGGCTGGGGTTGGGGGTGGGGCCGGCAGTGGTTCGGAATGTCACCGTGCCGCCGGCAGTCTCTCCGGCGGAGTTGGCGGCCAGAACCCGAACTTCATAGGCGGTCGACGGTTCGAGCGGGCGAGCTGTGCCGGAGACTGTCTCGCCGGCCGTGCCCTCACCCGTGGTGGCGCCGTCGAATGAACCCCAGTCCGAGGTTCCCGCCTTTCGGAGCTGGAAGTTGTAGGTGGTGGCCCCGCCGTTGGGGTTGACCGTCGCCGATACGGCGGCTGAAGTTACGTCAACCGTCCCCACGCTCACCGGTGAAAGCGTCGGTGGGAGGATGGTCTCCGTGGCGCCGATGTCGTTGCCCGCCCCGATCGGCCTCGGGCGACCGTAGAAGTCCTCGATTCCGCACGAGCCGCCGCAGCCGGCGTTGATGGCCGGGGAGTCCAGCGCAAGCTCGATTCCGCCGCCAAGCGGGGACGAGAGCGCCGGGGGGCTGTCCGGGAGGTTGCCTTCGCCGGCGGTGATGAATCCGCTCGGGGCGATTCCGCCGCCGCCGGAGCCCGCAGCGGCCGGGATCCACGAGTAGGCGTACTGCACTGCCGGAGTACAGGCGGACCCGCCGTCGGCAACTTCGAGGTTGCGCGTGGCGCCGATGGCGATCGTGTTGAGGATCTGTAGGGAGCAGTAGTCGGGCGGGGTGTGGTAGGCGTCATCGTTGATGATCGCTGTCTGGTTGGCGGAGGTGATCGTGCTGCCGAGTATCGCGCCCGTGATGTTTACCGCGGCGTAGGTGCCTGCGTCCTGGCGGATAACGCTGTTCCTGATCAGCGCGTCCTGTCCCACGACCGTGCCGGTGCTGCCGCTGTCAAAAACCCTCACCCGGTCGAGTTCCATGAGGTCGTTGTCTCTTGCATTGATCACAAACTCTCCACCGGCCTGGCCCGATATGGAGACCCGCCTCAGAGTGAACCCATCGGCCTGCACGAGGATGTTGGTGGCCGTCGTCGCGGCGCCGCTGAAGATCATGAACGCCTGGAACTGGGCGGGGGTGTAACGCCCGGGCGGGCCGGAGATCGTGAGGTTGGGAACGGAGATCACCAGCTGCGAGGTGAGCGCGTACTCGTCCGCGGTCATCCGCACCTCGTCGCCGGCCGAAGCCCCGCTCACGCCCGTAGGCAGGGAGCACGGGGAGGCCTCGGTGCAGGCCGAGCCGCTTCCGGCTGGTGCCGTGTAGCGGACCGCCGCCGAAGCGGTGGCCGGCGCGATCACGGTCGCGGCGATGAAGACGGCGAGTCCTCCCCAAAGTCGCATGTGCCAAGCGTAACCGGGCCGGCGTACATACGTGCCGGTCGGTTTCCGGTCGTTAACCGGAGCGGGCCGGTTCAGCCCGGAGTGGCCGGCGCCTCGGCGCCGGCCGCCTTCAGCGGGCCCACCAGGCGCTCCGGGACCGGCGCGGCCTTCTGGGCGCCGTAGTCGTAGCCGACCAGGGCGCCCCAGCCCTCCGCCAGTACCCGTCCGTCGCGGCCGGAGACCATCAGGAACTCGGTGCGGAAGCTCGAGCGCTTCAGCTCCCGCGGGCGGATGTAGGTCCGCACCTCCTCGTCGAAGTAGGCCGGCGAGCGGTAGTTGATGTGCGCCTCGGCGAAGATCAGGCCGATGCCGTCGCCGACGGTGGTCGGGTCGTGCTTGTCGACGATCGACTGCATATAGGCAATCCGCGCGCTCTCGAAAAACGAGAGGAAGGTCGCGTTGTTGAGGTGGTCCATCGAGTCCACGTCCGAGAAGCGGACGGTGTCTACGTGGAAGAAGTCCCAGCCCTCCGGGTTGTCGCTCATTCCCACTGGAAGCCGGTAGGGGAGGCGGCCACCGGCAGCGGGCTGGTCGGCAGGCCGGCCGGCGTGTCGGGCTCGTTGTAGCCGGTGGGGGCTATGTCGTTGGGGCCGTAGGGATGGAAGATCGAGGCCAGGTACTGGACCTGACCGCGACCCGGGCCCAGCTCGAACTGGCCCCCGCCGTACATGCCGATCCCGCGCGCGCGGCAGGTGTCGTAGGCGTGGAAGAGATCGCGCAGGGGGCCCAGGCGCGAGGGCTTGATGTTGACCATTGTCGGGGCGAACGGGAGGGCATCGATGTCGGCAACCGAGTGGATGTTCGCGTCCCAGCTGATGCGGTCGCGGTAGGGCCTGAGCACCTCGTCGATCTCGGGGGTGAGCTTGGGGTCCTCGATCCAGACGTCATGGATCTCCTTAACGACGCGCGCGTATAACTCCGGGTCGGCCGGAGTATCGACCTCCGTCCCTTCATAGAGGCCCTTGAAGTCGAGCGTGTCTACTGCGCCGGTGCCGTGGAGGTGCTCGAGCACCTCGTCGCTCCACTCGGGCGTCGGGTCGAGCTTGAACCGAAGGTGCGGGTACTTCTCAAGGCGCCGGTCGACCGGCCCGGTGATGTCGGGCGCCTCGCCGAGGCGGACCGAGCAGACGAAGTCGACCGGGTGCGGCTCCATCCCGAGACGCCCGTGGAGGCTTTCGCCGGCCTGCCGGAGCGCCAGGTCGAGCGCCGCCGACTCGAAGGCCCAGGTGCGGTAGCGGCGGGAAACCTCGCGAACCGGCTCGCCAGGGAAGAGGTCGAGCGACTCCACCAGGTCGCAGAAGGACTCGATGGTGAAGGAGCCGGTCAGGTCGGGCAGCTCCTGCCAGGCCTGGAGGGCGTCGTGGTCCTCGCCGTCGTAGGTGACGTCCTCGCCGAGGCCGATCTCACCGGCGCCGGCCATGGAGATAACCGTGGTCTGGCGGTGGAAGCCGGCCGACACGTCGGCGGCCAGGCCCTCGATCTCCACCGACTCGATCTCGACCGGCAGGTCGGCGATGCGGGCAAATGTGCTCATTGCTCCTCCTCGATCGTTGCGGGCGTTTCCTTTTCGAGGCGCTCGACCAGCTCGTCGAGGTTCACCTCTTCCAGGCCCTGGCTTACCTCGTCCAGCTCGGCGGCGCAGTAGTCGATCAGGGTGCGGCCCTCGCGCACGAGGTCGAGCGTCTCGCGCAGGCCGGCCTCGCCGGAGTCGAGCCGGCGGATGATCTCCTCCAGGCGCGCCACCGCCTGTTCGTATGTCAGCTCCGGTTCAGCCATCGCCTTCGATCTTCGCACCAACCTCGCCGTCGGCGAACCGCAGCCGGACCTCTTCCTGCGTCCGGGCCTCGGCGGCGCTGGTCACCGGCTCGCCCGAAGGCGCCTCGACGATGGCGTAGCCACGGGCGAGGACGGTCTTCGGGTCGGCTCCCTCGAGTGCTGCGGTGACGGCGGCCAGGGAGCGGCGACGCGCATCGGTCTCCGGGCCGGCGCCGGCCTTCGCCTTGCGGCGCAGGACCTCAGCACGGACGCGGGTCAGGTCCCTCTCCCCGGCGGCCACGCGGGCCGAGGCGGCGCGGATCTCGCGGGCGCGCTGGTGGAGGTCGCGCCGGTGGCGCTCGAGCTGCTCGCCGGGGACCCGGGCCAGCGCGGCCAGCCCGCGGGCCCTAGCGGCAACGGCCAGCCGCGAGCGGCGCTCCAGCTCGCGGGCGGCTGACTGCAGAGCCGCCCACTCCTGCGGCACGACCACCTGAACGGCGACCTCGGCGGCGTGGGTGGGGGTGGAGCAGGCCACGGCGGCCACGTCGTCGATCAGAGTGCGGTCGGTGTGGTGGCCGACGCTCGAGATCACCGGGACGCGGAGCATCGCCACCGTGCGGCAGAGGGTCTCGTCACAGAAGGCGAAGAGGTCGGCGAGCGAGCCGCCGCCGCGGGCGACGATGATCGTCTCGACCTCCTCGATTGCGGCCAGCTCCTGGAGCGCCTCGGTGATCCGCGGCGCAGCGTGGCGGTCCTGGACCGGGGCGAAGGCCCAGACCAGGCGTCCCTGCCAGCCCCGGCGGCGCAGGCCGGCGAGGATGTCGTCCCGTGCCTTGCCGGTCTCCCCGGTCACCACCCCGATCGTCCGGGGCAGCGGGGAAAGCGTGAGCAGCTTCTGCGGCTCGAAGAGCCCCTCAGAGGCCAGCTGGCGGCGCAGGCGCTCGAGCTGGGCGAGGAGGTCGCCCTCGCCGGCCACCTTCATGGCAGTCACGTCGAAGGAGAAGCCCGGGGATGCGGTGCGGCTTCCCGGGTAGTAGTCGGGGCCCCCGGCGAGCACGAGCTGGACGCCGTCGGCCAGGTCGTCCTCCGTCAGCCCGATCGACTCGAGCCGGTTGCGCCAGATGGCGCAGGGAATCGCCCCGTCGCCGTCGCGCAGCTCGAAGTAGGCGCGTGCCTTGGAGAAGCGCAGGTTGAAGAGCTCGCCGAAGACCTGGACGCGCTCGACCTCCTGCAGGAAGTCCTTGAGCCGGGCCGCGTAGGTGCCGACGGGAAACGGCCCGGGGAGCTCCACTCCCTCTATGCCTGCGGGACGTGCCCACGGCTCGTCCACCGGCGGGCTCAGCGCTGGTCGGGATCGTTGACGCTGGCCAGCGGCTCCATACCGGGGTCGCCCTGGCGGCCGCGGATCTCGCCGTCGAAGCCGATCTGTTCGAGCCGGGCAATCTCCATCTCTCCCTCGCGCCGCGCCGGGTGCTCCTCGGGCAGCCCCTCGATCAGGCGCAGGATGCGGTTGCGCAGCTGGAGGGCGAAGTGGGGTGTCGATGCGCCGCAGAGCGCGCGGATCTCCTCGACGGTTACCTGCGCCGCTTCTGCCTGCCGGGGGTCGAGGGCTTCGCTCATCGGTACCTGTTCTACCGCACCGGCTTGATCTCAAGCAGCCCGTCGATCTCGGCCTGGGTCGTCGCAGGCACTGCATCGGTGTCGCCGATCATCCAGCCGCGGTTGTAGACGCCGCGCACCGGGTCGCTCGAGTACCCGGGCCGGACGTCCCGCAGGTACTCGCGCACGACGCCCGGGAGGGAGCCGTCACGATTGATTACGAGCAGCGGCCCGTAGCTGCCGCTGGCGGCCAGCGGCGCCGCGGCGCCGGCGGCAGCAGGCTGCTCCGGGTCGGCGAACTGGAAGCCGTGGCCCGGGTCGGTAATGCCCCAGCCAAAGCCCGAGCCGGAGAAGCGGGCGAAGGCGACGGCGCTGGCGGCGGCGTTGGGGCCACCGATCCGCGTAAGGCTCCCGAGATCCTCGAGCTGTGATGCGACCTCGCCCGAGACGACCGAAGCCGGGCCGAGCAGGTAGATCTTCGGCTTGCCGTGCGAGCGGATCGCCCCGGCGGTCGCCGCGGGGAGCTCGTCCTTCGCGGTGAAGAGGACCGGGTCGCCGGACTTGGCCGCCCAGGCGGCGGCCGGCATCGCGTACGCGGGGGAGTCGACCGGAGCCACGACGACCGAGCGGCTCCAGCGGCCGGTAAGGCGGGCCCGGTAGGCGTCGACGCTGGCCGCGAGGGTGTAAGGGTCCTCGCCGCCGATGGCCACCGTCTCGACGCCGTCGGGGGAGCCGGCGGTTCCGAGGCGCAGGACCTTGCCGGTGGTGGGGGAGAGCTCCTCGATCGCCTGGAAGGTCGCGTCGGGGACCTCGCCCCCGTCGGTGAGCAGGAGCGGCGCCTTGAGCGGTGGCGCCATCAGCGAGGCGGCGGCGACGGCTGCCGGCCAGGAGCCTGCATCGGCGAGGGCGATCGCCGGGGGCCGCTGCCCGCTGCCGGGATAGACGGCACGGGCCGAGCCGGCCGCCACCTCGACGGCGCCGGCGCCGGGCACGCGGCTGGTGTTCTTGGTCGCCGAGACCGGGATCGCCGGCGCGTCGGGGACCGCTCGGGCGCCCGCGTTGCCGGCCTCCTCATCGCTGGCCCTTCCGCAGCCGGCGAGCACGACCACGCCGGCAACCAGCGCGGCGACGGTTACTGACCCTCTGCGACGGCCGGCCATCGGGGCGAGCGTAGCGCCGATCGTGCACCAGGGTCCTGCACCAGAAATTTCCGTAACGAGCAGGGGTTTTTCGCCGGTTAACGAAGGGTGAACCGCTTCCGTCCCGAATCTCGTATACGTTCCCAACACGCCGAATCACCCTCCCAGGTGATCGGGGGACCCAGCAGTTGGGGCTAATCCGGAGGTTTTCCTCCAGAGGCGCCGGTTCGTTCCGCGCTCGCCCGTCAGCTAACCCCGAAGGCCATCGAACGAAGACCACAGTGATCAAGCACACCAAGCTCACAGTCCTACTCGCCACCGGCCTCTGCCTTGCCATGGCCGGAAGCGCCTCGGCGGCCACGAAGAAGGCACCGGCTCCGTCCACGCCCCCGGCGACCGCGAGCCCGGCGACCGGCGGCCAGGAGTTCGGCGAACCCAACGTGGCCGATGTTCCGGTTGCCGGCGGCTCGAAGGCGCGCCTTCTGCGAAGCGGGAAGGCAGCGGCCCCCGCCGATGCACCGGAGGGGGTCAAGGAGGCGATCTGGGCCGCCAACCGCATCATCGGCAAGCCCTACCGCTACGGCGGCGGCCACGCGAAGTTCGAGGACACCGGCTACGACTGCTCGGGCACCATCTCCTACGCGCTCCGGGGCGCGAGGCTCGTAAAGAGCCCGCTCAACTCCTCCGGCTTCATGAGTTGGGGCAAGCGGGGCAAGGGGCAGTGGATCACCGTCTACACGAACCCGGGCCACGCCTACGTGGTCATTGCCGGCCTGCGTCTCGACACCAGCGCCGCCGACGACCCGCGCGGCGGCAAGGGCCCGCGCTGGCGTCCGCTGCGCAAGTCGAACCGCGGTTTCGCGGCCCGCAGCCCCGTCGGCTTCTAGCCCACGGATAGCGCCTCGGGCCCGCCGTTTCAGGGTCTGGGCGCCCTTCGCACCCCCGATTGCAGATATCGGCCGTCCCTGACCTACCTTTTCGACTCCGATGCGCGCGCGCCTATCGCTCCTGGTCGCCGTGGCGGTGATACCTGCCGCCCTCTGGGCCCTCCTTCCGGTGGGCACGCTTGGCGCTACCCGCGAGGAGCAGCT
>JAUMBN010000091.1:0-2291 GCA_032119675.1 Solirubrobacteraceae bacterium
GACGAGCTGCCCGCCAGGACCGACGAGACGGTCGCCCTCCTGCGCGGCATCCTCACCGCGGGCGCGGCCTGAGGGCCCGGCCGGTGGGCGGGCCGCGCGAGGTCCCCATCCGCGGGGAGATGATCCGCCTGGGGCAGCTCTGCAAGCTCGCGGACGTCACCGAGGGCCTGCCGGTCAAGGAGCTCCTGGGCGGCGGTGCGGTCTACGTCAACGGCGAGCCCGAGAGCCGCCGTGGCCGGCAGCTCCACCCGGGGGACCTCGTCCGGGTCGGGGACGCCGAGCTGCTCGTAGTGGCCGGCAGCTAGCCCCAGGTCAGGCCGCGGCGTGGCCGCGGCGCCCGCGGCGAGGGGCGAAGGCGTCGGCCATCGCCTCCTCGCTGAAGCCGCCGATCACCTTGCCCTCGGTTGCGTAGCGGTAGAGCGCCACGCGGAAGACCGTGGTGATCGTGAAGTTGAAGAGGGAGCCGACGGCGATCCCCAGGCAGGCGATCGCGATCAGCGCCAGGCCCAGCGCCTCCGCGCTCCCGAGGAGAAGGACGCCGCCGACGCCAACGAGGATCGCCGGCAGGAAGATCAGGACGAAGACCGCCAGCCCGATCGCCGCGTTCCCCACGACGCCCTCGCCCCAGCGCTCCTTGACCACCGAGACCGATTCCTTGAGCGCGTCCTTGGGGCCCACGCCCTTGAGGGCGATGATCGGGATCACGAAGAAGCTCGCCACCGCCCAGGCGAAGCCGGCGATCGCGCTGGCGATCGTCCCGGCGATCGCCACGCCGGCGTTGTCGCTGCCGCTGGCCAGGGACTGCAGGGCCGAGAGGATCGCGCCGACGGTGAAGGTCACCAGCGACCACTTGAAAATCACGCCGGTGTGGGCGCGGGCGGCGGAGAACCCCTGGCCGAAGGTGGTGTCGTGACCCTCGAGGGCGTCGGTGGCGCAGGCGGCCAGCGCCACGGCGAAGAACTGGGCGATGAAGCAGATGATGAAGCCGCCGACCAGCAGGAAGGGGATAAGCCACCAGCCGGAATTGGTGACCGCGGCCACGGCGATGCCGGGGCCGAAGAAGAGAACGGCTGCCACCAGCCCGAGCCCGACCGAGACGATCGGGAAGACCAGGAGCGACTTGTCGCCCTTGACCACTCTCCAGCTCTGCTTGGCGAGCTCCCACCCGCGGCGGATCCTTCCGCCGCGCCTCCTGGGCTTGCCCTGGCTGCTCTCGTCGGCCATGGGGAAAAGCTACCGGCCACCCTCCCGGCACCGTGTGACGACGGCTGCCGCGCCCCCACGGGACGGTGACGATCACGCTGGCGGTACCTTGGCCGCGTGAGCGAGCCGAGCCTCCCCGACTGGCCTGCCGGCACCGTCTGCCTGCTGGCTACCGCCGGCGAGGAGCCGCATGCCGTTCCGGTCTCCACCGCGCTGCGGGCCGGCGAGCGGGAGATCCTGCTTGCCCTGGGAGCCCGGCGGGGAGCGCTGGAGCGCCTGCGGGCCGAGCCTCGCGTCGCCCTGGCCGTGCTGGCCGCAGGCGACCTCGCCTTCACCGCCCACGGCTCGGCCGCCGTGGCCGCCGACCCGCTCGAGGGGGTGGAGGGCGTAGTAGCGGTGAGGATCGAGGTCGACCGCGTGAGCCACCATGGTCGCCCGACCTTCGAGGTGGAGCGGGGTGTGGCCTGGAGCTGGACCGACGAGCAGGCCCGGGAGCGCGACGAGCTGGTGCGCGCGGCCCTGGTCGCACTCAGTGCGAGCTGACGACCTTGTCGATCAGTCCGTACTCGACGGCCTGCTCGGGTGTGAAGAAGCGGTCGCGCTCCATCGCCTGGTGGACCTCCTCGACGCTCTGGCCGGTGTGCAGGGCGTAGAGCTCGTCGATTTTCTCGCGGGTCTTGAGGATCTCGTTCATGTGGATCTCGATGTCGGTCGACTGGCCTTCGAATCCGGCAGACGGCTGGTGGATGAGGATCCGGCTGTTCGGGAGCGAGAGCCGCTTGCCCTTGGCGCCGGCGGTAAGGAGCAGCGAGCCCATCGACATCGCCACCCCGCAGCAGATCGTCTGCACGTCGGGCTTGATGAACTGCATCGTGTCGTAGATCGCCATGCCGGCGTAGATCGACCCGCCGGGGGAGTTGATGTAGATCGAGATGTCCTTCTCCGGGTCGTCGGACTCCAGATGCAGGAGCTGGGCGACGATCAGGTTGGCGACCATGTCGTCCACGGGGGTGCCGAGGAAGATGATCCTCTCGTTGAGCAGGCGCGAGTAGATGTCGAACTCGCGCTCGCCCCGTGAGGTCGACTCG
>JAUMBN010000092.1:0-4204 GCA_032119675.1 Solirubrobacteraceae bacterium
ACTGGTAGATGACTCGCGTGAAGGAGTCGAAGCGCAGGATCGAGACCGCGCCGAAGTCGGCCAGGGCGTAGAGGGAGACCAGCAGGGCTCCGGCGCCGATGGCGGGTATCAGCTGGGGGAGGATCACTGTTCGTGCGATCTCGACCTGCGAGCGCCCCATGCCCGAGGCGGCGTCCTCGAGGTTGGGGTCCAGGCGCTTCATCGCCGCGCGGACGGGCAGCAGGACCAGCGGGAAGGTGAAGAGGCTGAGGACGATCCATGCCCCGGCGAAGCCGTAGATGCTCGGGAGGCTCTCCACGCCGAGGAGCGACTGCAGCTCGCCGCGCGGGCCGAGCGCCGAGACGAACAGGTAGGCGCCGATGTAGCTGGGGATGACCAGCGGCAGGACGGAGAGGACGGTCCAGCCGCGGCGCCAGGGCAGGTCACTGCGGCTGGTGAGCCAGGCGAGGGGGACGGCGATCAGCGTGGCGGTCGCGCCGACCGCCACGGCGAGGGCGAGGCTGCGCAGCAGCAGGCGGAGCGTGTCCGGCCGCCAGATCACCTCCCAGGCCACCGCCGGCTCGTCGAGGATTACGACGAACAGGTAGGCGACGGGGATCGCGCAGACGACGGCGACGAATATGGACGCAACGAGGGTGCCCGACAGGCCCGCGCCGCGACGGGCGCGAACCTGAGGGGCGGCTTCGTGAACCCCTGCCTCCATCGGCTAGATGACGCCGGTCTCCTTGAGCAGCTCCTGGGTCCCCTGGAGGTCTTCCAGGTCGGCCAGGTCGATGTCGGGCTGCTCAATGCTGGAAAGGGGCGGCAGCGACGGATCCTGCTTGACGCCGGGCACCAGCGGGTACTCGCCGACCTGCTTTGCGAAGTACTCCTGCTGCGGGTCGGCCAGAAGGAAGCTGATGAACGACTTCGCCGCGTCCTGCTGGTCTGAGGCGTTGGGGATGGCCGCTCCGGAGACATTGACCAGCGTGCCCACGTCGCCGCCCGGGAAGAAGTGGAGCTGAACGGGGTAGTTCTCCTCCTCGACCTCGCCTTCCCGAATGCCCTCGAGCACGTAGTAGTGGTTGATCAGCCCCACCTCGATCTCGCCGTCGGCGACCGCGTCGCGGATGATCGAGTTCTTCTCGTAGGCCTGCGTGTCGTTGGCCTTCATCTCCTCGAGCCACTTCTTCGTCTTCTCCTCGCCTGCGGTGAGTCGCATGGCGGTGACGAAGGCCTGGAAGGAGGCGTTGGTGGGAGCCCAGCCGACCTTGCCCTTCCACTGCGGCTGCGTGAGGTCGAAGACCGAATCGGGCAGCTCGTCTTTCTGGAGCTTGCGGCTGTCGTAGGCCAGCACCCGGACCCGGCCGGTGACTCCGACCCAGTCGCCTTCGCTCGAGCGGTACTTGGCCGGGACCCGGTCGAGGATGTCGTCGGGAAGCTTCGTGAGAAGGTTGGCCTGCTGCAGGGCGCCGAGGGCGCCGGCGTCCTGGCTGAGGAATACGCCTGCCGGGGTCCGTTCGCCCTCTTCGCGGAGGGTCGCCGACAGCTCGGCGCTGTCGCCGTAGCGGACCTCGACGTCGACGCCGGGATTCTCCTCCTTGTAGCGGTCGACGAGCGGGCCGACGTACTCCTCGTCGCGGCCGGAGTAGATGGTGAGGCTCTTGCCGTCACCGGCCGAGCCCGAGTTCTCCTCCCCGCAGGCCGAAAGGCCGCCCATGGCCAGTAGGAGCAGTACCGCCGGTACCGCGAACAGTCTCGACTTCGCCACGCTTCTTCTCTTCACTTCGTGCGTCTCCATTCGAATTCCGGGGCCCCTGTGGCAATCCCGATTGAGGCGGTGGGTTTTATCAGAATCCCGACTCTAGTGGTTGGAGATGTGCACCTTCTCACTCCCGCTGCGGACCGTTCGTGGCGCGTCCGCGTGGCCGCCTACCCTGAGGGTCATGTCCACGCCGCCTCCGCAGGACCCGACGCAGGTCTACCAGCAGCCCGGAGGGCAGCCGCCCTACCAGGCCCCGCCGCCCAATCAGCAGGGTTCGGGGTCGGGCAATCCGTGGCCCTGGGTCTTTGGCGCCGTCGCCCTGATCGTCGCCGGCGTGATCGCCGCGATCCTGATCACCGGCAGCGACGACAGCAGCAAGACGCCCAAGACGGTCGACCGCACGCAGACGATCCAGACCACGATCACCCAGGCGACGACCCAGACCCAGACGGTCACGGTGCCGACCACGGTCACCACCCCGCCGGACAACGGCGGGGAAGCAGCGCCCTAGCCGCTCGGCTGGGGCTGGCAGCGCAGCGCAATCCGCCAGCTGGCGTTGCCGCCGGCGGGCCTGAAGCCGGCCGGGGCCGGAATTACGAGCGAGCCAAGGCCGCGGTCGAGGATGTAGTTGTCGGAGACCGACGGGTTGGCCGGCGTGATCCAAGTTCCCTCCCGCGGGCGGCGTTCCTGGGCGCTGACGATCGTCGCCGGGGGAATGTTGAGCCACAGCGAGAGCAGCGGCACCGGCCGGTGGTTGGGCACCGTCACCGGCAGGCAGTCGCGCCGGATCAGGCCGGGAGGCTGCTCGACCAGCGCCTTGAGATCCTGCTGGATCGAGTCCTGGCGCTCGAGCGCGTCGCGCAGCCCGGAGATCCTGTCGACCCGCGAGGGCAGGAAGACGACGAGCAGCACGAGGGCCACCACCGCAAACCAGGACCACCACTGCCGCCGCTGGTCGCCGGGGGTGAGCTCCCGCCAGCCGAAGACGCCCGCGCCGCAGAAGATCGCGCCGATCGTCGCGGGCAGGAGCAGGTAGCGGCCGAGGATCGGCAGGCCGGCGATGGCCAGCACGCAGAAAGCTCCCAGCGCGACGACCCCGACGACGACCGCCACCTTCGCCTTCTCGCGCAGCGTCCACCAGGCGAAGGCGAGGCCGCCGGCGGCGGCGAAGAGCACGGGCTCGCGCAGGATCTCGCCGATCCGGCGCGGGACGGTGAGAGGCAGGTCGCCCAGGCCGGTGGGGCGGTCGAGAGCCTTGACGTTCTCCTGGGTGCCGGTGAGCGAATGGACGGGGCTGCCGGCCAGCAGCCAGTCGCTCAGCACCCAGACCAGCGGTGCCAGCGCCGCGAGCGCGATCCAGCCGGCGACCTTCCGAAGGTCGCTGCGGTCACCGAGCAGCAGCCAGAGCACGTAGGCGGCGCTGAAGGCCCAGGCCTCGGGGCGGATCAGCCCGGCGACGGCGAGCAGGGCGAGCACCGGCCAGCCGGCCCGCTTTCTCCGGCTCTCGACCAGGACGGCTCCCAGCACGAGCGCCACGTAGGGGATGTCGACGTAGGCGCGGGCGCCGAAGTCCAGCAGCGGACGGCTGGTGAGCATCACCAGGGCGGCGACGATCCCGGCCCAGGGCCCGAACCACTCGGCCCCCAGTTCGTAGACCAGCCAGATCAGGACCCCGAGGAAGAAGAAGCCGAGGATGATGGTCAGGTCGATCGCCGCCAGGGCGTGGACCGCCCCGTCCGAGGCGCTGCTGAGCGGCGAGAGGACGATCCCGTAGAGGGTGGAGAGGGGGTGGGGGGTCGGAGAGAAGGGAAGGTCGAAGTCCGGGGTGCGGCCCTCGGCCAGCTCGCGCCCCCAGGCCAGCGAATAGAGGGTGTCGTAGTTGACGACGCTGCGGCCGACCATCAGCCAGGCCAGGGCCCCAAGCACCGCCGCCGCCGCGGTGTTTCGAAGTGCGCGCGCCATTCAGCCCCGCGGCAGGCCGGCGAGCGCGACCAGCATCTCCCGCGCGCAGCGTTCGCCGAGCTCGAGGTTCTCGACCAGGAAGGACTCGTTGGGGGCGTGGATGTCGTCGTCGGCCAGGGCGAAGCCGGTGACGATCACGGGGATTCCCCGTTCCGAGAAGTCGGCGACCACGGGGATCGAGGCGCCGCTGCGTACCAGGGCGGTCTCCATGCCGCTGGCCCGGTCGATCGCCTCGCGGGCCAGCCTGATGGCCGGCAGCCCGGGCTCAAAGAGCGACGGCGCCCCGGAGTGCCAGGAGATCTCCATCGTCGCCCCCTCCGGCAGGCCGGAGCGAAGGAGGCGCTCGAACTGCGCCTTCATCGCCCCGAGCTCCTGGCCGGGAGCGATCCGCAGCGAGACGAAGGCCTCGGCCCGGGCCGGGATTACCGTTCGCGGTGAGCCGGCCTCGATCCAGTTGACGTCGACCGCGGGCCGGGTTCCGTTCTGGCGCCGGAACTC
>JAUMBN010000093.1:0-3956 GCA_032119675.1 Solirubrobacteraceae bacterium
ACCGGCATCGTGGCCCGCAGCTCCTCCTGCGAGCCCAGCTCGAGGTCTGCGACGAGTACGGCCTCACCGTGCTCGGGCGCCCGGGCCAGCACCTCCCCCCAGGGGCCGACGATCATCGACTGGCCCCCCGACTCCATCCCGCCGCCGTGGGTACCGAACTGGTTCGCCGCCACCACGAAACACTGCTGCTCGATCGCCCGCGCCCGCAGCAGCACCTCCCAGTGGTCACGCGTGGTCGCCAGCGTGAAGGCCGCCGGCACGCAGAACACGCGGGCTCCCAGCAGGGCCAGGGCCCGGTAGAGCTCCGGAAACCGCAGGTCGAAGCAGATCGTGAGCCCGAGAACGGTCCCGTCGGCCATCGTGGCGGTCTCGACCAGCTCGCCCGGTTGCTCGTGTTCAGACTCCCGGTAGTCGCGCCCCCCGACCTCGACGTCGAACAGGTGGAGCTTCCGGTAGGTCGCGGCTACCTCTCCGTCGGGGCCGACGTGCAGGCAGGTGTTGCCCATCCTCTCCCCCTCCCCGCGGTGCTCGGAGATCGAGCCGGCCACGAGGTCGACCTGGAGCTCGCGGGCCAGCTCGCGCATCGCCCCGACCGCCGGGCCGTCCAGCGGCTCGGCCCCGGCGCGAAGCTCCTCGCCCGAGCCCAGGACCAGCCACTTCTCCGGCAGCACCACGAGCCCGGCACCCTCGGCGCCGGCCTGCCGCACCAGCCGGCACGCCGCTTCGAGGTTGGCGGCCGGATCGGCAGCGGAGTTCATCTGGATGGCGGCGGCGCGCACGGGCCCAGACTAACCCGGTCGGATAGCGTGGCCGCCGTGCACGAGACCCCGCAGAGGAGCGCCGGCTCCCCCCTCCAGTCGGAGCTTCCGCACCCTCCGGGGCCAATGCCGCTGGTCCGGGACCGGCGCCCGCTCAAGGCGTGGACCTATGCCGGCCTCTTCTCCGATGAGCTGGTGCTCTGCGGCGCATCGGTGCGGATAGGTCCGTTCCCGCAGTGCTTCTGGGCGGTGCTGGAGCGCGGTTCCGGGCGGCTCTCCGACGGGACATCATTCAACGGTCGCCCGGTCGCCTTCACCGGGGCCCTGGGCGCCGCCCGGGGCCTGAAGATCTCGTCCGGCAACGTCGACGCCGCATTGCGCCTGGAGCCCTGCGGGGAGGCTGTGGAGGTGCTCAGCCCCCATGGGCGCTCCTACATCTGGACGCTGAAGCTGCCGGTGCGGGCCGAGGGGAACGTCACGGTCGATGGCCGCCACCACCTCCTGGAGGCCCGGGGCCTGATGGACATTTCCGCCGGCTACCACGCGCGCAGCACGGCCTGGAGCTGGACCTGCGGAATCGGGGAGGACCGGGACGGCAACGAGATCACCTGGAACGTCGTGGCCGGGATGCACGACGACTCGCGAGGCAGCGAACGGACGCTGTGGACCGGAGAACGGGCCGTCGAGCTGCCCGGGGCGCTCTTCGACGACGAGCTGACCGAAGTCACCTTTCCCGGCGACCCTGCCGTCCTTCGCTTCGCCGCCGAGGCCGAGCGGTCCCGCCGCGACGACTTCGGCCTGCTGATGAGCGACTACCGCCAGCCGTTCGGGAGCTTCAGCGGCTCGCTGCCGGGCACCGAGCTGGCCTGGGGCCTGGGCGTGATGGAGCGCCACGAGGCGCGCTGGTAGCCGCCCAGGTCAGGACTGCGTGGGGAAGCCGTAATCGGTCCCGTGGGCGCGGCGGGGCCAGCGCTCGGTGACCACCTTGCCGCGGGTATAGAAGAGAACCCCCTCGCGCCCGTGTACGTGAAGGTCGCCGAAGAGCGAGTCCTTCCAGCCACCGAACGAGTAGTAGGCCATCGGGACGGGAATCGGGACGTTGACCCCGACCATCCCGGCCTGGACGCGGTTGCGGAACTCGCGGGCCGCGCCGCCGTCGGCGGTGAAGATCGCCGCCCCGTTGCCATAGGGGTTGGCGTTGACGAGCTCGAGGGCCTCGTCGAACGAGCCGGCGCGCAGCATCACCAGCAGCGGCCCGAAGACCTCGTCCCGGTAGACCTCCATTTCCGGCTCGACACGGTCGACAACGGTCGGGCCGACGAAGAAGCCTTCGCCCTCGACCTCCAGTTCGCGCCCGTCGAGGACGACCTCGGCGCCGCCGGCGCCGGCCTTCTCGATGTAGGAGACCACGCGGTCGCGGGCCTCGGGGGTGACCAGCGGCCCCATCTCCACGCCCTCCTGCGAGCCGGGCCCGACCTTCATCGCCCTGGCGCGGTCGGCGACGGCGGCGGCGAGAGCCTCGGCGGTCTCGTCGCCGACGCTTACCACTGCAGAGATGGCCATGCAGCGCTGGCCGGCGCTGCCAAAGGCCGCGGAGGCGATCGCGTCGGCGGCGACGTCGACGTTGGCGTCGGGCAGCACGACGGCATGGTTCTTGGCTCCGCCGAGCGCCTGCGCGCGCTTCCCCGAGGCGGTGGCGGTCTCGTAGATGTAGCGGGCGATCGGGGTCGAGCCGACGAACGAGACAGCGTCGACCTCCGGGTGGCGCAGGAGGGCGTCGACCGCCTCTTTGTCGCCGTGCACGACGCTGAAGGCGCCCTCCGGAAGCCCGGCCTCGGCCAGGAGCTCGGCCATGAAGATCGCCGCGGAGGGGTCCTTCTCGCTCGGCTTGAGCAGGAACGAATTCCCGCAGGCCAGCGCCAGCGGGAACATCCACATCGGGACCATCGCCGGGAAGTTGAACGGGGTGATGCCGGCCACGACCCCCAGCGGCTGGCGGTAGCTCGTCGAGTCGACACGGGTCGAGATCTGCTCACTCCCCTCGCCCTTCATCAGGTGGGCGATCCCGCAGGCGAACTCGACGACCTCAATCCCGCGCTGCACCTCGCCGGTGGCATCGTCGAGGGTCTTGCCGTGCTCGGAGGTGACGATCGCCGCCAGCTCGCCCGAGCGGGCCGCCATCAGCTCGCGGAAGCGGAACATCACCTCGGTGCGGCGGGCCAGCGACGCCGAACCCCATACGGCAAATGCCTCACGGGCCGCGGAGACCGCACGGTCGACGTCGGCGGTCGAGGCGAAGGCCACCCGGCGGGCCACCTCGCCGGTGGCCGGGTCGTACACGTCGCCCAAGCGCTCGCCGGCGGGCTCCGGGCGTCCGGAAATCCAGCTTGAGACAACGGGAAGCTCACGCGCGGTGGAAGTCACGTTTCCAGCATACGTGGCACGCGCGAGCAGGTTGCCGGAGGCCGGTTTCGGTACCGTATCGACACCCTGTCGAACGGCCGGTCAACCGAGGAGACACGATGGCTACCACGTCCGTGCTGAAGCCCGACTACGAAGCGAAGGGCGACAGCTTCATCTTCACCGACGAGCACGAGCAGCTGCGCGAGTCGATCCGCTCCTACGTGGAGAAGGAGCTCGCCCCCCACGCCGAGGAATGGGAGGAGACCACCTTCCCGGACTCGGTCATCCACCGGATGGGAGAACTTGGATTCCTGGGCCTCGACAAGCCCGAGGAGTACGGCGGTCAGGGAGGCGACTACTACACCGCCCTCGTCCTCGCCGAAGAGATGGCCCGCGCCGGCTCCGGCGGTCTGGCCATGGGCGTCGCCGTCCACACCGACATGGCGATGCCGCCGATCCTGGCCTTCGGGACCGATGAGCAGAAGGAGGAGTGGCTCGTCCCGGCGATCAGGGGCGAGAAGATCCTCTGCCTGGGTATCACCGAGCCCGACGCCGGCTCCGACGTCGCCGGCATCAAGACCCGCGCCGTCTACGACGAGGCCAACGACGAGTACGTCATCAACGGCTCCAAGACCTACATCACCAACGGCCACCGCGCCGACGTGATCGTCCTGGTCACCAAGACCGACGCCGAGGCCGGCTACGACGGCTTCTCGCTCTTCCTGGTGCCGATGGACGCTCCGGGCGTCATCCGCGAGAAGAAGCTGGAGAAGCTCGGCATGCACGCATCCGACA
>JAUMBN010000094.1:0-11327 GCA_032119675.1 Solirubrobacteraceae bacterium
CAACGAGCGAGGTGGTCTTCAGCATCGAGATCACCTCGTTGCCCGTCGGCGGGATGATCACCCGCATGGCCTGGGGAAGCACGATGCGCCGGATCGTCTGCATGCGGCGCATGCCCAGGGCCTTCGCTGCCTCCTCCTGGCCCTCGTCGACCGAGACGAAACCGGCCCGGACGATCTCGGCCATGTAGGCGCCTTCGTTGAGGCCCAGGGCGAGGACGGCGGCGACGAACGGCAGGAAGATGTCGTTGGCCTTGACCGAGAAGAACTCGACGCCGGTGAAGGGGATGCCGACCGAGATGTCGGGGTAGAGAGCGGCGATGAAGCTCCAGAACAGGATCTGGACGAGGACCGGCGTGCCGCGGAAGAGCCAGATGTAGAAGCCGCTCGCGCCCGCAACCAGCGGGTTGGGGGAGAGGCGCATGATGGCCAGGACGATTCCCAGGACGATCCCGACCACCATCGAGATGGCGGTCAGCTCGAGGGTCTTCAGCGCGCCCTGGATGACGGTGGGGGCGAAGAGGAACTCGCCGACGGTGTCCCACTGGAAGCGAGGGTTCTGGACGATCGAGCTGATCGCGGCCGCCGCGAGGACGGCGATCAGGATCGCGGCGAGTATGCGCCCGGGCCTGCGGACCGGGACGGCCTTGATCTCCGCGCCGGCGTCGGGCGCCGGCGCGGAACTCAAGGAATCACCTGTGGTCATCTAGAGCTCACAGGCGACCGGTATCTCAGTCGATAGCCCCGTTGATCTTCGGGTCGTCGATGGCGCCGTTCTCGAGGCCCCACTTCTTGAGGATCGCCTCGTACTGGCCACCTTCGATCAGCTTCTTGACCGCGGCCAGGATCGGCTCGGCCAGCCCGCTGTCCTTCGGAACGGCGATGCCGTAAGGAGCCTCGCCGTAGTCCTCACCGGTCAGCTTGAGGTCACCCTTGGTCTTCTGGACCTGGTAGGCCGCGACCGGGGAGTCGGCCATGCCCACCTGGGCCCGGCCGCTGATCAGCGCGTTGTTGGCGCCGTTCTGGTCGGGGAAGACCAGGAGGTCGACCTTGGGGTCGCCGTCCTTGGCGCACTTCTCGCTCTGGGCCTCGGCGTCGTCGGCCTGGGTGGTGCCCTTCTGCACCGCGACCTTCTTCCCGCACAGGTCGGCGAGCGAGCTGACGTTGCTCGGGGCGTCGGCCTTCTCGAAGAACGAGGTGCCGGCGGTCAGGTAGGTGACGAAGTCGACCTGCTGCTCGCGCTCCTTGGTGTCGGTGAACGAAGACATGCCGAGGTCGTACTTGTCGGCCTCGATCCCGGCGAGGATCGAGTCGAACGGGACGTTCTCGAGGTTGAGTTCGACGCCCATTACCTGGCCGAGGGCGGTCGCGAGGTCAGGGTCGGCCCCGATGATCTCGTTGGTGCCCTCCTTGATGAACTCCATAGGGGGGTAGGAGGCGTCGGAGGCCACCGAGAGGCTGCCGGCGTCGCGGTACTTGGCGGGTACCTGCTCGGCTATGGCGTCGTCCTTGGTGGCGGTGATGCTCCCTGAATCCGACGCGGTGGTGCCGGAATCCGAGTCGCTGCCGCAGGCCGCAACCGCGGTGGTGGCGAGGGCGACGGCGGCCAATGCCAGCGGCGCCCTGAAGTAGGTCATGCGCATTTCGTGGTTCCTCCCTTGGAAACAGTGAACGGCGGCGACCCTACCAGCGCACGCCGCAAATAGGGAAATTCGGCGCCTCGTGCCCTGCTTGACTTCTTAACGTGAGCGCGGCCGGCCTGGCGATCGAGACCGAGGGGGAGGGGGAGGGGAGACCCGTCCTGCTCGCGCACGGTCTCACGGCGACGCGGCGCTACGTGGTGATGGGGTCCAGCGGGCTCGAGCGTTCCGGCCATCGGGTGATCTCCTACGACGCGCGCGGCCACGGCCAGTCCGACCCCGCACCCAATTCCGCGGCCTACGGGTATGAAGAGCTGGCCGCGGACATGCTCGCTGTGCTCGATGCGAGCTCCACGCGGAGTGCCGTCATTGCCGGCGCCTCGATGGGCGCCCACACGGCAGTCCGGCTGGCGCTGGACCACCCCGACCGCGTACAGGGGCTTGTTCTCATCACGCCGGCCTTTGACCCTGAGGCGCCCGAAGACCCCGAGGCTCTGGCCTGGTGGGACGGCCTCGCGGCCGGGCTGCGCGGGGGTGGGGTGGACGGCTTCATCAAGGCTTACGGAGAGCCCGCGGGCGACGAGCGCTGGCGGGAGACGGTTGAGACGGTCATGCGCCAGCGGCTCTCGAGGCACGAGCACCCCGGAGCGGTCGCCGACGCGCTGGAGGTGGTTCCCCGCTCCCGCCCGTTCGAGTCGCTAAGTGAGCTGGGCCGGATCGAAGTCCCGGCCGTCGTTGTGGCCGACCGGGACGAGCCCGACCCGGGCCATCCGCTGGCGGTGGGCGAGAGGTGGGCCGAGGCGCTCGGCTGCGGTCTCGTGGTGGAGGAGCCAGGCGAGTCCCCGATCGCCTGGCAGGGGTCGCAGCTTTCGAAGGTCGTTGTGGAGCTGGCCAGCCGGGCCGCGCCCGGATGAGTCGCGCCGCTCAGGGGACCACCGTAACCTTGCGCGCCGGGCTGTAGCCGCTCGAAAACGGATAGTCGGGCCGCGACGGAATCCGGACGCGGAAGCGGTAGAGAGCACGCGTCCGGGTTCTCGTGAACCGGTAGCCGACCTTCCATCGCCCGGACCGGGAGACCGCCACCGGCGCGCGGACCGGAATCCATGCTCGCGACTTCGGCGCGCGACCGTATAGGGCGATCTCAAACCTGGCGGGAACGTAGCCGCCCCTCAGGCGCCCGCTGAGCGCGACCCGGCGGCCGTTGCGCAGCCTCGACGGCTTTGCCGTGATCGAGCTGGCGGCGCGGACGCTGGTTCGCAGGACGTTCGAGGTGGAGGGCGCCAGCGCTGCGGTCTCCGGGACGCTGATCCGGATCAGCTGCGAGTGGTGGTTGGAGAGCGAGTGGGACACCTTGCCGGAACCGGATGTCTGCGCGGTGGCCACGGTTGTCCACGTTGCCCCACTGGCGCGCGGCTGGCTCTCGAAGATGACGCGCACACCCTTGAGCGGCTCCCCGTCCGGGCCCCGAACCTGGCCGGAGACTGTTCTTCTCGCCGAGGCTGCCGAGGCGCCGCGATGCGGGACGCTCATGCTCGCGCGCGCGGACGTCCTGGTTCGTGCGGGGGGACGGAGCTCGCCAATCGGCTGGCCGGCAAGAGGCCCGGCGGCCCAGTGGTCGAGCGTGGCGTAATTACCGGCGCAGTCGGTCACCAGGGCCTTGAGGGTGTAGGGGCTCTCCGCGTCCATCACCGCTGCCGGCACGCGGGCCGAGGCGATCCCGTCGTCGAGGCCGGTTGTCAAGACCTCCCACGTGCCAGGGGTCGTGGAGATCTCGATGTCGGCCCGACCGGGGCAGCTCTCGACAATCTGGAAGCGGATAGAGCTTGGAGAGTCTTCGGGAGGGGGGAGCAGGCCGCCGGACGGGGATCGGGTGTCCTGCGTGTAGGCGACGCGGCTCTCAGGGCTCAGGTTCCCCGCCACGTCAGCCGCGAAAATGGAGACCGACTGGCGTCCGTCCCCCGGGCTCAACTGCCCGGAGGCGCCCCGGAAGAGGTTCTGCCCTGCACCCTCGGGAGTAAAGCTGAGGTAGCCGCCGTCGGTGACGGGCCGGTCGTCGGGGGCAGCGGCCATCCCCGAAACGCCGTCGGTCGCGGACGCGGCGAGCGTCACCTCGTAATCGACCTTTTCTCCCGGCGCCGGCGCCCCGGTGACGGAGAGGCTGGGCCCAATCGTGTCCTTGCGCAGCGTCCCCCCGGCCTGCCTGGAGGCCTCGGTAACCAGTCCGGAGCCGCTGACCGCCCGGATAGTCAGGGAGGTTGTTCCTTCACCCAGCAGGTAGTAGGGAAGAATGGCGGTCCCACCGGCTGCAGGAGAGACCGAGCGCTCGCCGCCGCTGAGGCCGCCGACGAGGTAGCTCACGATGCCGGAGACAGGGGCCTGGGAGCGCGCGGTTGAGAACTCAAGGCCTCCGGTGGCGCCGGCGGCGTTGATCCATCGCGCCGGGAAGGTCACCGACGGCGTGCCCGGGGCAACGTCGTCGAAGCGAAGCACATCCGACCACTGGCTCCATGCCCCTGAATAGAGGGTGTCATTCACCCTGACCCTGACCCTGAAAGTCCCGGGGCTCGGAAGCTGGACCGTGTCGGACTCGGGGGTGCCGGGAAGGTTGCTGAACGTACAGGCCGCCTGGTCGACATCCCCGTCGGGATCCGACGGGCAGACCTGAAGATCGTGAGAGCTCAGCGGAGCCCCGCCGTCACGAGCGGGATTCCGGTAGGCAAGGGCGAAGCCGTTTTGGGAACGCCAGGACGAGGCAGGCAGACCCTGGAGCACCGGTTGAGACGGGGGTGCGGGCGCTGTGTTGTCGATCAGCGCGGTACCCGACCAGGTGGCGCGGTTGCCGGCGCTGTCGGTGGCGCTGAGAACGATGGCCTGCTCGCCGTCGGGAATGGCTCGTGTATCGATCGCGAACCGGGAAGCTTCAGTGGTGGGGCACGGAGCCGCGCGTGTGTAGTCGCAGGCCTTGCGGTCGGGGCCCCCGAGGGATGAGATTGAGTAGGACTGGCTGGCAATCCCAACCGGATCGGCGGCGTTGAAGCTGACACTCTGCGTGCCGCCCATCCAGGCCCCGGAGACCAGAGGGCCACTAACGCCGGATATGGACGGGGGCGAGGACTCGCTGACGCGAACCCGTGCGCCGTAAAGGTCTGCACGAGCCCGCGCGTAGCCCCAGGTTGGTTGGCCGGTTGAGGTGGTGGGGCAGCCCGATCCGTTGGCGCAGATCACGCCGAAGTACACCGTTGAACTCCCGGGAGTGGCGATGCTGGAGTAGCCGCCGCTTTCCCAGACCATCAGGTCGGAGGAGATTCCGCCCAGGTAGTAGTTGCCGGCCTGGTCGCTGAGCCCCACGCCCCAGCGCCCCCCGCTTGCCCTGTAGAGGCGCCCGGAGAGGGCAACCTGCGAGATCGAGGCACCGGCCGGTGCCTCGAAACGCCAGTTCGCCGCGTCGAAGGCGGCAGCAAGCGAGGCCGTACCCTCAACGCCGGCCCGGGCGACCAGGCCTGAGCCGCTGGAGCCGCAGCCGTCCGGATAAGCGGTTACGTGAACCGACGAGGCGCTCCCGATCCAGCTGCTGTTTCGCCCGGCGTCGTCGGCCCTGCAGGAGTAGACCGTGTACTCGCCGGCTCTCGCGGAGGGGACGGCGACCAGAAAGCCGCAAATAGCGATGAGCGCCCAGCGCATCGCGGCAACGTAGTTTTGCCTAGCTGGGCTGTCAAGCAGCGGGGGTTCGCGCCTGGGGATAGGATCGGCGGGCGTTTATAAACCGCCCAAGGGAGCGTCATGAGACTGAAGGAGATGAAGGGCCGTGCAGCGCTTGCGGTCACGAAGCGCTCGCTTCCCCGGCGGATGAGCGCCGACCCGGTCGCGGAGATGGGGGACGGGCTTCACATCGCGGTCGTCGGCTCAGGCTCGCCGATTCCCGACCGCCAGCGGGGGAATCCCTGCGTCGCCGTGATGGCCGGCGGGCGCGTGTGGGTCATCGACGCGGGAGAGGGAGCCTCAGAGACTCTCGGGCGGATGCAGGTCGACCCTGGGCGGATCGAGGGGGTCCTGATGACTCACTTCCATTCCGACCACATAGGTGGGCTGGGAAGCATCGCGCTCCAGCGGTGGGTGGCGGGTCGTGCGCCTGCTACCGCGCCGATGCCGGTTATCGGACCCGATGGTGTAGAGCAGGTCGTTGAAGGCCTCAACCTTGCCTACGCACAGGACTCCTCATACCGCACGGCCCACCACGGTGAAGGGATTGCGCCCGCGAGCGGCGCCGGAATGGAGGCGCGGCCCTACAGGTCCCCGCATGGGGAGGAGGAGCTGGTCGTCCTCGACGAGCACGGCCTCAAGGTCACCGCTTTCCGGGTGGATCACGCGCCGGTCGACCCCGCCGTCGGGTACAGGTTCGATTACGCGGGCCGCAGCGCCGTGATCAGCGGTGACACCTCGTACGTGCCGATGATGGAGAAGATCGCCTCCGGCGCCGACCTCCTCGTCCACGACGCACTCTCCCGCGAGCTCCTGGGCCTCGTCGAGAAGGCCGCCGGTGATGCCGGCCGCCCGACCAGGCGCCAGATCATGGTCGACATCGTTGACTACCACGCCTCTCCGCAGGAGGCTGCCGAGATCGCGCAGAAGGCCGGGGTGCGCGGGCTGGTGCTGACGCACATCGTCCCTCCGCTCCCGATCAAGGCGCTCGAAGGGCCGTTCCTGGAGGGATGTGAGGAGCGCTACGGGGGGCCGATCTGGCTCGCCCGTGACGGCGACCTCTTCAGCCTCCCGGCCGGGGGCACCGAGATCGTTCGCTCGAGCATGATTCCCAGGCGTCCCGGCGCCTGAGGCGCAGGACGCTCAGGCACCGGGTGCGCTGTTCAGCCGCTTTTTCCCCAGTTGTGCGCGCCACCCCAGTCGATTGCCACGACCTGCTCGTCGCCAATCACCCACGCATCGTGGCCCGGGGCCAGCACGGAGACGTCGCCTCCCGTGACTTCCAGCTCTTCTCCGTCGGACATTGACACACCAAGGCGGCCTGAAATGAGGTACTGGAAGTGTGGCGCCTCGCACAGGTCCGTACCGGCCTTCGGCTTGACGTCCTCGCTCCATCGCCAGCCGGGCTCGAGTGTCATGAGCCCGACATCGCCACCCCCTATGTGGACGACTTCCATGCGGCCCCGTGAAAACTCGCGCGTCTCATCGGGCGAGCTGATGCTTTTGACCTCTGCCCCTGCCATCTCATAACTCCTTTGCATTGGGAAGAGCGAGTATCCCCGGACGTGAGTCCCCCCAAGCGGTGTTTTCTACCAATGATCTGCAGGCAAATCGCTGGGTGCGGCGCTTGGCAGAGAGCGCTACAGCACGCATGAAACCGTCGGCAGCAGGGGGCGGATGAGGGCCAACCATTGGAACCAGGGCCCGAGAAATCAGGCCCTAACGTCCGATAATAGAGATTATGTAACTTATGGAGCTTCCTGCGGGTAGCGGTCTTTCGCTTTGCGCTGCAGGAGTTGTCTCTCCTCGGTTGTGTGTTTCGGGTCGCAACCTATCCGCCGACCCTGGCGATGCGCCCGTCAAGCGCGGGAACCTTGTTGACCCGGCCGGCGGTGCAGCCCAGGCCATGCGGATCCGGCCTCCTGCCTGTGGCGCCTTTACTTCGGAAGGGGCCGCCGGGACGGAGCATGTCGCCTGGCTTGCCTGTGGCTCTGGGCCCGCGGCTGAGCTGCTCGAGATGGATGCGCCGGCTGCCGCGCGAGGGTTGGCGCCGGGGCTGCCGGTGTAACTGCTGAGGACCCATCACCGGCGGAAATCGACCCGACCGTGGGCAGCCGATGAGCCGGTACGGCAGGTGGATCGACTCACGAGCCGCCCTCCCCTACCCTTCGCGCTGATGCGGCAGAACCTCAGGCCCCTTTTTGACCGGGTCGTGATCAAGGAACTCGAGCCCGAGCGCTTCCGGCGCTCCGGGATCCTCGTAGCGCCAGGTAATCACGAGCCTCCTCCACAGCACGGGATCGTTCTCTCCGTCGGCGAGGGTGTCGACTGGTGGGTAACGGCGGGTGTTCAGATGCCGGTCTCCCCAGGTGATCACGTCGTCTTCCCGGCCTCGGCCGGGGTCTGGATCGAAGTCGACGAGGAGAGGCTGCTCGTCTGCCGGGTCGGAGAGCTGCTGGGTGTTATCGAGAGTGCCAGTGAGCGCGGCGCGGCCCAGCCCAGGCCGGAGGCCGGCGCGGACGGCCGGTGACCTGGTCCCTGACCGACATTCCGCGGCTCGACGGCTCGACGGCGCTGGTAACGGGGGCCAACAGCGGCCTGGGAAGGGTTGTCGCACGGGAGCTTGGGGCCGCCGGCGCCCACGTGGTCATCGCCTGCCGCAGCCCCGAGCGCGGCGGCGCTGCCCTTGAGGATCTTTCGGTCTCTGAGCCTGCCGCGAGTTTCGAGCTGCTCGAACTTGACCTGGGGAGCCTTGCGTCGGTGGCCCGGGCGGCATCCGGGTTCGTTGCGATGCACCCGAGGCTCGACGTCCTGGTCAACAACGCCGGCGTAATGATCCCGCCGTATCGGCAGACCGAGGACGGATTTGAACTGCAGATCGGCACCAACCACCTCGGCCACTTCGCCCTCACCGCCCGCCTGTCGGGGGCCCTGGCCCGAGCCCCGGCGCCGCGGGTGGTCAACGTGAGCTCGACCGCCCATCGGACCGGCCGGATCAACTTCCAGGACATCCATTCGAGCCGCCGCTACAGCCGGCTGGCTGCGTACTCCCAGTCGAAGCTCGCCAACCTCCTGTTCACCTACGAGCTGCAGCGCAGGGCGGGCGATGCAGGCTGGGACCTGACGGCGCTGGCGGCCCACCCCGGGTATTCGGCCACCAACCTCCAGTTCGCCGGGATAGGACTGGAGGAAAACCCCGCAATGGGCCTGGTCTCGCGCCTTGGTAATGCGGTCTTCGCGCAGAGCGCCGAGGCGGGCGCGCTGCCCCTCCTCTACGCCGCGGTGAGCCCGGATGCTCCGCCGGGGGCATTCATCGGGCCGGACGGGCCGTTCGAGATGAGGGGCTCCCCCACCCTCGTCGAGCCGTCCGCGGCCGCCCGGGACGAGATCGCTGCGCGGCGGCTGTGGGAGCTCTCCGAAGAGCTGACGGGAATCGGGTTCCTCGACCTCTAGGGCGAGGAGCTACTGCAGGCCCCGCCTATAGGCCCGGCGGGTGCCGGACGACGTAGCCGCTGGTTGAGCGGGCGCGCCGGTCCCAGCGGGTACCGTCGTCCATGCCCGAGGTGTCGTACCGGCGGATACCGCTCGCGGTGCGGATCGTCATGTACATATGGCCGCTGTGGGCGTAGATCGTGATCCACCGTCCCCTGCCCGGGGAGCCATAGTTCATGAATCCTCCCGAGGTCCGGGAGCGACCGAGCACGCCGGCCGCGTGAAGAACGTACGAAGCCGATCCCGAGCAGTCGTAGCCGCTGTCGTTCCATCGACCGTGGCCACCGCCATAGCGGTAGGGCTTTCTGGCAATCCGGTTGGCTGCCGCGATCGCGCGACGCACCCGCTGCGGAATGCCGCCGCCGCTCCCTCCACCGCTACGGCCACGCTTAAGGACCGGGCGGCTGGCGCCAAGCCCGAGCGCGCGCCACGTGGCGGGGCCGACCACGCCATCCGGCGTGAGCCCGCGGGAGCGCTGGAACCGGCGCACGGCACGATGGGTCCCAGGTCCGAAGACTCCGTCGGCCGAAATGCCGAGCCGGCGCTGGAGGGCGCGCACCGAACCGTTCCGGCTGCCCGAGCGACCGCCCCGGTTACTCGCCTTGCGCCGTCCCCCGGACCGGTTGTGAAGGGCCCGCCAGGTAGCGGGACCGACAATGGCATCCGCCTTCAGTCCCCTGGAGCGTTGGAAAGCCTTGACCTTCCGCTTGGTGCCCTTCCCGTAGATGCCGTCGACGGGGATGCGCAGGTACTTCTGGAGCACTCGAACCTGCTTACCCCTCTCCCCCGGCTTCACCACGGACATTGCCCGCGCGTCGCTCGCACCGAGGCTTCCCGCCAGGGGCAGGGCGAGAGCAAGTGCCACGGTGGCAAGGCACGCGCTGCGCAGGGATCTATTCACCGTATTGGTCATTTCGATTCTTGTGGCCTGCGAGGTGAGCTGACGGGCTCGCGAGGTTCCTGCCCCGCTACGCCGCGGGCTTTGCGGCGATTCGCCCCCGCGAACCGTGGTTCGCATCGGGTCCCCCGCCTGCCGGCCATGCCGGTCGGCAGCTAGGCGAGGCGGGAACCTAACAAGGCGCCCCGGCCGTCCTGCAGGATCGCCTGCATCCGCTGCGGGAGCAAGGAAAACCAGGCCCTGCGCCGACGAGGCAGCCTAAATGATGTGTACCGGCGTTCCCACCGGTACGGCACGGTAGAGGCGCCTGATGTCCGCGTTCTTCATGCGGACGCAGCCGTTGGAGGGCCTGCCCGGGATAAGGCCCGGCTTCCCGGTCCCGTGAATACCGATCACTCCGCCGAGCGGCCAGTCCTCGAGGTTTGGGGCGTAAGCCGAGGTTCCCAGCGCCCTGCTTCCGTAAAGTGGGTCTGGCTTGTAGGTGAGTTTCTCCCGGATCCAGAATCTTCCGCCGGGCGTGGGGGTGCTGCTCTTCCCCACCCCGACCGGAAAGCGCATGACCTGCCTGCCGTCGCGGAAGAGGGTGACCCGGAGCGTCTTTCGGTTGACCACCAGCGCCGTAGTCAGCAGCCGGTACCGACCAAGGGCCTCGCGCCTTACCCAGCCGGTCTGACCGTTGGGCCGCTTGGGGATCCGTATCTTCACCCAGCGGCCGCCGTCGATCCCTGTGGTCTCGGTGAGCGCCAGGTAGAGCTCCGGAGCCCCGTGCTCGGTGGTGGCCCTGAGCCTTGGACCCTGCGAAGCCGCAGGGTCAGGCCCGCTGCGCACCTTGACCATCAGCTCTGCCATGGCCACGCGGGTCTGGTTGCGCTCATTGCTGAGGCGGACGGTTCCGTCCCCGTTGGGCGGGGTGGAAGGGGTGCTCGCAGCGGCAGCGGCGGGAATCGCGAGCAGGCAGAGACCGGTTGCGACGGCTGTCGATGCGGTGCGGTTCACCGCTCTCCTGCGCTTGTTCTCGGATCCATGAATGCGACTCGGGTCGGTAGCCCCAGTTCCCGGCGCGCCACGGCTATGTGGCGACCTGGTTGGACGGCTTCCTTGATGCTAGCTACGGGGCCACCCTCAAGCGCCGGCAGGCAGCCCAGCCGCGACGTCACGAAGGTGATTCCCCATACGGAAGCCGGGCCGTCCGGCTGCCCGGGCCCACCGACCAGCTCGATCACGCAGGTTCCGGCGAGGAAGAAGGCCTGTTCAACGGTGCCCTCCCCCGCCTGCGCCTGCCTTTCCAGGCGCAGGTCGAGGCCGGCGTCCAGCATCGCGGCGCGGCTTCGGCTGAGCGAAGGGGTTGCGACGACGATGTGGTCGACGCCGACGACCCCGTTGGGATGATCGAACTCCTGGTCGAGGTGCGGGATGGGAAACGGTTCGGGGGTGCCGGCTCCGTCTAGCTCCGACGGAGGGTCAAGAACCACCCGGACCCCTTCGGCCCCCGGTCGGCCGACCGCGATCGCCACAGCGCCGGCAGCAAAGCCTGCCGCGCCGCACTCGAACCCGGCGCGCACCCACGGCTCGCCGCCGCCCGGGAGGGTGACGGCGCATAC
>JAUMBN010000095.1:0-6072 GCA_032119675.1 Solirubrobacteraceae bacterium
TGGAGGCCGATGAGGTCGGGCTTGGCCGACTTGATCTCCTTCGCGAGCGCCGGTGCGCGCTTGGGGAAGTTGGTGGCCTGGACGGTCTTCCACATGCCCGAGGCAGCGGTCTTGAATTCCGCCTCGGTGGTCGGAAGCGCCAGCTGGATGATGTCGGCGCCCAGGTAGATGTTGCGGGTCATGACCTTTACGTCGCCGCCGGCCATGGCGGGAGCAGCCGGGACGGCTACGGCGCAGGCGGCGAGGACCGAAACGAAGGCGATACGGCGGGTTCTCATCGAAAAGTCTCTCCTGATCGGTTTCCCGACGGGCACAGGTGGCGCGTCGTTCCCCGAATGTTACAGGCGGGTGACAGATGGTGCGCCGGTTTACCGGCTGCTAGCCGCTCAGCGCCTTGATCCCCAGATACGCCAGGTAGGCGGCGAAGACCAGGCATATCCCCACCCCGACCGCGACCCGGTGCCGCTGGAGGAAATCATTGAGGGGGTTGAGGACCTTCCGGGCCAGGTTCGGGCTGACCAGGTAAAGCAGTACCGGTAGCCACGCCGGCGTGAGGACGATCAAGTCGACGGCCACCAGGGCAGTAACCCGGTCGGCATCGGAGACCTTGTCGATGGCGATCTCCTTCAGGGCCGGCAGGAAGACGGCGAGCGTCGTGAAGTTGAGGAGCATGATCACGGCTCCCAGCGCGTAGAAACGCGGCAGCCGCGCCCCCGGCTCCTGCGAGGAATCGTGATGCTCCTTGCGGGGGTGGTTGCGCCTCGAGAAGGTGAGGGCCGCCAAACCGAGGAGCAGCACGGCGAAGCCCAGGTCGATGTAACCGCTCAGGTCAGAGTTGGATCCCTTCTGGCTGTCGGGCACCGCCGAACCGAGCACGAACACGACCAGGAGGCTGATCGCCACCACGACCGTCGTGGTTCCGGCGAGGAAGGCGAGGCCGCGCAGCTTCGGGTACCTCTTCTCCGAGAGGACGACGAGGACCACCGCCAGCACCGTGGGACTGATCGCGCCGGCCAGGGCCAGCGGCAGGACCTTCGTCATCAGCTCGCTCACGGCGCCAGGATCCTCCGCCCGGCATCTTCCCAGAGGGCCACGCGGTAACCGGCCGGGCGCCTCTCGCCGAGAACTACGCGCCTCAGGCCGATACCGTCGGCGACCGCGTAGAGGGTGTCCACGAGGTCGCTCGAAGAGGTGTCAGCGCGCACGAGTCCCTGGTCCTGGGCGGCCCCGACCAGCGCCAGCCCGGCCTCGAACCCCTCCGAGTCACCTTCCAGGAGGAGGGCGGCAAGCACCGGGTCGACGAGCGCCTGGTGGTGGAGCTCGTAGTAGACCCTCTCCCGGTCGACCTGCGCGGGCTCGTCGGAGAACTCGGCCGACCACTCGGCAAAGAAACGGTCGACGGGGCTGGGGATCCTGCTCGCCAGCTCGCGGACGGCGAAAATTCCCTCCCAGGTCGCGCGGACCATCTCCGAAAGGAGCCGCTCGCGGGTTCCGAAGGCATAGGTGAAAGGCGTGGTCGAGGTGCCGGCCTCCCTGGCCATCGAACGAAAGCTGAGCCCCGAAAGCCCGTCGCGTGCGGTCACGCGGAAGGCGACGGCAAGCAGCTCCTGGCGCTTCGTGAGGTCGGGGCCGGACGCGCCCAGCGACCTTGAAGCCTCCCCATCGGGGATCACCAGCCTCTGGTGGACGCCGGGGCTGATCCCGGCGCTCACGAGTCGCCGGCTACCGCGGTCCCACAGGTCGCTTACGTGAGCGGACGGGAGGCGTTCCGGATAGATCAACGTTGCGAAGACGAGTCCATCAAGCAGGGAGACCAGCTGGTCGAGGACCTCTTCAACCGGACGGTCCGTCCGGGCTACCCCGGCCTCGCACGCCTGCTCGACGAGCCCGGCCCAGCGATCCAGGCGACTTCGGTCCCGCGCGCGCACCCGCTTCCTGACCTTCGCGTCGGCGCGACCCTCGAAGGCCAGGTCAAGGGCTACGCGCCGGCGCGCTCCGCCGGCCGGATCGCCGGAGAGCATCTCGAGGCCCTCGGCAATGACCACCTCGAAAGGGTCGCCCGTCGCGGCAGCCTCCCCGCGGGCCGCGTCATCGTCCGTGGCCAGCTTCCCGAACAGTGCCGCGAGGAGCTCCTGGCGGTTGGGGAACTGGCGGGTCAGCGGGGTTGTGCTGGTTCCCGCCTCGGCGGCGACGCGCCGGTAGGTGCAGGCTGCGAGACCCTCGCGAGCGGCAACCGTCCACGCGGCATCGAGCAGCTCTTCGCGCTGCTCGGCCTCGGCTTTCCTCGTCCGGGTGGCCACCGGGGCGATCGTATCCCGGAGCCGGGAGCCGGCCGGGGCAGCTACCCCTTCCGGATAGGGATCAGCCGCCGTTGGAGGCCGCGCTGTACGCCCTGCCGGGCTGGCCGCGAAGGGCACCGGCCGGAGGGAGCGGGGTCCCCTTGGCGTCGTCGCCGGCGATCACCGGCAGTACAAGCTTCGATGCCTGCGAGCCGCCGAGTGAGACGGTGTTCACCGTCCTGCCGTCGTCGACGGTCGCGAAGTCCCAGCGCGGGCGGTCACCACCGGCCGCCGTAACCGTCACGCGGATCCGCGACCCGGCGCGGAAGGCGTGGGCTGCCGGGAACACCGGCACGCGCACGAGAGTGAACTGGCCGGCCGGCAGCGGCGCGGCGTCCTTCCTCAGATGGGTCGGCACCGGGTTGAGGGCGGTCGAGCGCTTCGGGTAGAGCTTGCGGTGCGAGGCCCTCAGCCAGCCGTTCTGGACGTAGGTCTCCTGGCCGTCTGGCCGGACCTCGCTGAGTGTCACCTGGAAGTCGGTGTCCTTCGCCGTCGACTTGACCCAAAGGTCGAGGCTCGAAGGCCCGGCGATCACCACGTCGCGCTCAAGAACGGGGCCGGTGAAGCCCAGGCCCTTGCCGGGAGCCAGCGGCGCCCAGTCGTACGGAGGCTGGGCCTTCCAGGCGTCCTCGGCGCCGCTGCCGGGGAGCGTCTGCTTCGGCCGGGCCGACGGGTCGGCGGTGTACTCGGCGGTTCCGGCGGCCGGCGGCTCGCCGGTCAGCGACCCGCCGTCACCCAGATACATGGTGGTCGGTGCGGTCTCGGCGATCGGCCAGGAGCCGTGCCCGATCTCCCATGCCGCGCCGATCGCGCCCGGCGAGCCGGGAATCGCGGCACCGTTGTCCATCAGCAGCCGCACGCGTGGGTAGCGCTGGAAGGCGGCTTTGGCCTCGGCGACGCTCGGCAGACCGGCCATCTTCGACTGCTGGACGGGAAGGGCAGGGGCGTCGGCCAGGTAGCGGTAGAGCTCGCCGCTCAGCCCGCGGATCGAGGCCGGGATCTCCGGCACCTCACCGGCGACATAGATCTTGAGGAACTCGACCCACTCGGTGATCGTGCTCGGCCCCAGGGAGTCGGAGTGGACGCCGTTCTGGAGCGAGAGCCAGACGTTCGGGTTGCCCTTCAGCTCGGAGAGGCTCTCGACGAAGTGGCCACCGGTCTGCTCGTCCTGGTACTGGCCGACGAGGAAGACAGGGGCCTTGATCTTCCCGATCCAGGCCGCGGCCGCCCGTTCGTCGTAAAGGGAGGGCGTGCGGTACGGGTTCTCGCGGCTGAGCTTGACCGCGTTGCGGGTCTGCAGCCGCATGCGCTGGTTGGCCTTGCACCGCTTGTCGCCGGCCTTCACGAGCGCCTTCGCCCAGGGCTGGCCGCCCTCGGGCGCCGGGCGGGCGTCGTCCATCCGCTCCTGGATCCAGCTGAGGGCGAAGCCCTTGTTGAAGATGCCGCCCGGGTATCCGGTTGCCGTGTAGGTGTCGTCGGTTACCGACATCGGCGTGATCGCAGCCAGGTGCGGCGGGCGGGTACCGCCGGTGAAGAGCTGGGTGATCCCCGAGAACGAGATCCCGACCATCCCGACCTTCTTCTCCTTCACCCAGCCCTGGGCGGCGACGGTCTCCACGGCGTCATAGCCGTCGTAGGTCGTGGGGAGGCCGAAGAGGTCGAAGGCGCCGCCCGAACAGCCCGAACCGCGCATCTGGACGCTGACCGTGGCGAAGCCGAGCAGCGGGGCGATCAGGGATCCGACCGCGGTGGAGCTGGCGGGGACCAGCGGATCGCTGCCCCCGCCTCCGCCTCCGATCTGGCCGGCCACCGCATCGAGCAGGTTGCCGGGTGCGGCGACCTGGTAGCCGCTGTATTCGATGACGGTCGGGAACGGCCCGTCGGTGAGCTTCTTGCCGGCCGGGAGGCGAACTGTCATCGCCAGCTCGACCCCGTCACGGACCTTCACGTAGTTGAGGCCCTCCTTGAGGCGGATGCCCTTGTAGAAGGGGGCCTTGGGGTTGGCGCCCTTGCCGAGCACGCGGAACGGCCGGGCCTTCGAGCCGCCACCGGTAACCCGGTAGCCGGAGCCCGGGCGCAGCTCGTAGAAAATCTTGCTGCCGAAACGGTCGGCCTTGCCGGTCGCGACCGTTTTCCCGGCGCGCTTGAGCGTCAGCTTCGAGCCGGCCTTTGCGCCCGTGACGTAGGCCTCGCCGACGCTGCCCCGGGTCACTACGCCCGAGTGCGCTGCGGCCGGCACCGCGAGCAGCGCCGCGACCGCGGCAAGCGGCAGAACCGTGCGGATGGAGGAGACGCGACCCACGGCAGCGGAGCCTACTCCACCCCGGTCCGTTTCGAGGAAGTTACCCGGGGAGGAAAACGACCGGCGCCCGTAGTAGTTATCCACCTATGGAAGCTTCCCCGATGCCGCCCGCAAACCAGCCGCCCTACCAGGCCGGCTCCCAGTCCTCCGGCGGAGGCCGCTCCGGCACCCCCTGGATCATCGCCGGGATCGTCGTGGCTGCGGCGGTTATCGTCGCCGCCGTCCTCTTCCTGGGCGGCTGCACCAGCAAGAAGGCCGTCCCCAACACGATCAACCAGCCGGCACCGGTGGCCGAGCAGGTCCTCAACGATGAAGGCTTCAAGACGCAGATCAAGCGCGTCAAGGACGACCAGGTGACCGACATCGTCCTCGAGCAGGATCCGCCCGCGGGCGAGAAGGCAAAGGAGGGGAGCACCGTCGTTCTCACCGTCTCGGCCGGGCCCGGCGACGGCATCGTGCCCGACGTCACCGGCGTCGCCGCCGACCACGCCGAGAACGAGCTTAAGCAGGCCGGCTTCAAGACGACGGTCCAGGAAGTGTTCAGCTCCACCTACGACGCCGGGATCGCCGTTGACACCAAGCCCCGCGCCGGCACCGAGGAACAGAAGGGCAAGCTGGTGACGATCCTCGTCTCCAAGGGCGCCCAGGCCGCCACCGTCCCGAACGTCGTCGGCGAGTCCGAGTCGGCCGCCCAGAAGAAGCTGGGCAACCTCGGTTTCCGCGTCGACCGCGAGTTCAAGCAGTCCAACAAGACCCCGGGTGAGGTCCTCGCCCAGGATCCGCCCGGCGGCACGAAGCTGACCGCCGGCGGCAGCGTCCAGATCCTGATCGACCGCGCCCCGTCCAAGGTAACCGTGCCCAACGTCGTCGGCTACAGCCGCAACGGCGCCAACAGCAGGCTCTCCAAGGCCGGCTTCGACGCGGTATTCGTCCACAAGACGGTCAGCAACCAGACCCAGAACGGCGTCGCGCTCTCCCAGAGCCCGGGCGGCGGCTCCAAGGCGACCGAGGGCACCAACGTCACGGTGACGATCGGCCGTTACAAGTCGCCCAAGCCCAAGCCGCCGACGCCGCCGACGCCGCCCACCCCGCCGACGCCGCCGCCGGGTCCGGCGAACATCGTCAAGCAGTTCCAGCTCGACCCGAGCACCAGCCAGACCTTCACCGCGACGTGGAGCTCGGGCCAGTGCCCGGCCGGTAACGGGAAGGCTTACCTGAGCGAACCCTCCTCCGACGGCGGAACGCCCGCCCAGGCCGACATCACCGGCGCCCAGATCACCGACCAGGGCAGCGCCGGCAAGACCTCCTACTACGCAACGGTGGAGACGACCAGCGATTACCAGAGCGGTTCGGGAATCCTGATCATCGACATCGAGTGCCTGGTCAAGTAGCCGCCGGCAGCTAGCCGCCAAGGGCGCCTGGAAGGCCAGG
>JAUMBN010000096.1:0-4844 GCA_032119675.1 Solirubrobacteraceae bacterium
GCGAGCGCGTAGTCGATGAACGCCTTGACCTGCGGCTTGTCGGCCAGCGCGGCGGCGTTCACGTACATGAAGATCGGACGCGAGAGCGGCTTGTACGAGCCGTCCTGGATCGTCTCGATCGACGGCTTGACGCAGCCGCTGCCGTCATCGACAGCGACCAGGTTCAGCTTGTCCGAGTTGTCCTCGTAGTAGGAGAACCCGAAGAACGCCAGTCCGGCCGTGTCCCCCTCGACGCCCTGCACCAGGACGTTGTCGTCCTCGGAGGGCTGGTAATCCTTGCGGATGTCGCCCTTCTCACCGTTGATCTCCTCGGTGAAGAAGTCGAAGGTCCCCGAATCGGTGCCCGCCCCGTAGAGCGAAACCTCACCCGAGGGAACGCCTCCGCCCAGCTGGTCGTAGTTGCTGACCGTTGAGCCCTTCTTCCAGAGCTGGTTGAGCTGGTCGACCTTCATGCAGCCGACCTTGAAGTCCGGGTTGGTAACGATGGCGATGCCGTCGTTGGCCACCTGCACCTGGGCGTAGTTGATCCCGTTCTCCTTACAGACCGGAACCTCTTCCTCTTCGTCGATCGGGCGCGATGCGTCCGCGATGTCGATCTCGCCGGCGCAGAACTTCTCGAAGCCGCCACCGGTGCCGGACTGGCCGACCGTGACCCTGGCGTCGGGGTTCTCGCCCTGGAAGCCCTCGGCCGCGGCCTGGGCGAACGGGAATACGGTGCTCGAGCCGTCGATTGCTACGGCGCCGGAGACGTTGCCCCCGCCGCCGGTGTCGGTCGAGCTCTCATCGCTGCTGCCACACGCGGAGATCCCGAGCGCGGCAACGCTGGCCACTGCGGCCACAACCAGTCTCTTGTTCATTGCTCCTCTTCCGTTGACGAACATTTCGTCGCGATCTTCGTGAAGCCGAGGCGCCATTCTGTTACTCACCGGTCACCGTCTTGTAAAAGGCGTGTGAACGAACGGTGAAGAGGCTGCCGTGGTGAGCCGCCCTCCCCTAACTTCCAGTCTGAGGTGCCGATACTCGCGCGCAAAAGAGACGGGGAGCAGACGCTGGTCCTGCTCGGCAAGGCCGGCGAGAACGCGGTCGAATGCGCCCGGACCCTCAGCACCCTGATCGCAGGATTCCCCGAAAGGCGGGACCTCATCCCGCGTATGAAGGAGTTCGAGACCGAGGGCGACCGGCTGACCCACAAGGTGATTGTGCAGCTTCAGGTCGGAGGAACCCATTCGGGACTCCCCGCCGACGCCGGCTTCGCCCTCGCGACAACGCTCGACGACGTCGTCGACAACGCCGAGCAGACCGCGGAGATGATGGGCATCTACGGAATCGAGGCGCCGATGGAGCAGGCTGTGGCCATGAGCGACGTCCTCACTCAGGCGGCAGAGCAGGTCTCCTTCGCCCTTGGCGCGCTTCGAGACGACGCGCCGATGAAGGACTACCTCGTGGAGATCAACCGGCTCGAGAACGATGGCGACCGCCTCCACCGGGAGGCCCTGGCCGCCCTGTTTGGAGACGGCGTCGACCCGATGGTCGTCATTCGCTGGAAGGACATCTTTGGCTGGCTTGAGGCGAGCATCGACGCCTGCGAACGTGTCGCCCACCAGCTCGAGGGCGTCAGCCTCCGCCAGGGCCGCCATCCCTGAGCCGGCAGGCCACGGGCCCCAACGCAATTCAGCGGCGCCCCCTGAAGCTGCACGGTGGCGCATTTCCGAGGAATGGGGTACTCGTAGACCGAATATTTACCTTCAGGTGCTGCGAATGGCCGGGAATTGCCGTATAAACAGGAGTCCGATGGCGCGTGCTGTCCATACGACCCTGTTCGCAGCTGCCGCGGCGGCCGCTGCCACTGCGGTCACCGGCACCGCCGGCGCCCAGGAGGGCGGGACCGCCAACGAGCAGCCGACCAGCCCTTCGGGCGCACAGACAACCACCCCCACGACCCCGTCTCCGGTTACCACCACCCCTGAGGGGACGACCGACCTGGGCACCATCGACGTCGAGCTCGGCTCCCCGCCTCCCTCCAAGAAGCAGTCGCCCGCCGACAAGCGCCGTCAGGCCGCACGAGACTTCCTCCAGGAGAACCGCGAGGCCCGGGCCAAGCTTCTCCAGCAGGAAGGCGCGGTTGGCCAGTCCCCGTTCTCGGGCCTCTCCGACCCGCTATCGACCCCCCTCACCACCGTGCCCGACGCGGTCCTCGCCGAGTTCCGCATACCCACCTTCCTCCTGCCGATCTACCAGGCGGCCGGGGTCGAGTACGGAATCCGGTGGGAGATCCTCGCCGCCATCAACGAGATAGAGACCGACTACGGGCGCAACCTCTCGGTCTCCAGCGCCGGCGCGATGGGCTGGATGCAGTTCATGCCGGGCACCTGGGAGAGCTACGGGACCGACGCCAACCGCGACGGCGAGAAGGACCCTTATAACCCGGTTGACGCGATCTTCTCCGCCGCCCGCTACCTGAAGGCCTCCGGCGCCTCGGAGAGCATCGAGCGCGCGCTCTTCTCCTACAACCGCGCCGACTGGTACGTCGCCGACGTCCTCAAGCGGGCCAAGAAGCTGGCCGCCCTGCCGCCCGACCTGGTCGGCGCGCTCACCGGCCTGACGATGGGCCGCGCGCCGGTCACCGGGCCCTCCAACTACGCCGGCGCCTACAACTTCGAAGAGGCCGGCAAGGACGGCGTTGCCGAGCCGGTCGGCTCGGGCACCCGCCGCTCCACCCGCATCTACGCGCAGGACGGGGCCGGCGCCGTCGCCGTGCAGGACGGGCAGGTCGAGGAGATCGGCAGGAACCGCCGCCTCGGCAACTTCGTCCGGCTCCGCGACGGCTACGGCAACCTCTACACCTACGCCCACCTCGACTCGCTGGCCACCCACCACGTGGTTCCGCGCGCCGACAAGGCCGCATCGGTGCCGGTCAACTCCGAGACGCCGGTCTCCTCTTCGCAGTCAGCGGCCGCCGCACCCGCTCCGGCCCCGTCTTCCGGCAACCCGTCGGGCTCGGCCTCCAAGGAGCGGCTCTTCGCCGAGCCCTCCCGTCCCGGCGCCCGCGCGGCGGGCGGCGATCGCCAGATCCAGAATGGCGCCGGCGGGAACTCCTCGGCTTCCGCGACGCCTGGCCCGCGCCCGACCGCAGTCGACGGCGGCGAGCTCGGCCGCTATCTCGCCCCGCCCTACGAGCTCCGCCGCGACCAGGTGGCGCTTCTGCCCCTCCGCCGCGGCTCCAAGGTGATTGCCGGCACAGTCCTAGGCCGCGTCGGCGCAGCCTCCCAGGCCTGGCCTTCACAGGACACCGCCGCCGACGCCAACCCGCACGTCCACTTCGAGATCCGGCCGGCCGGCGAGGGCGCACCGCGGATCGACCCGACCCCGATCCTCGACGGCTGGCGGCTGCTGGCCTCGACCAACGTCTACAAGGCCTCCAACCCAATGCTCCGCGGGGGCCGCGCCGCGACGATCGGCCAAATCCTGCTGATGAGCAAAGAGGCCCTCGAGCGCCGGGTGCTGGCCAACCGCAAGCTTGAGATCTACGAGTGCGGGCGCCAGGACATCCGTGCCGGCTCGATCGACCGCCGCGTCCTGGCCACCATGGAGTTCCTGACCGCCCGGGGCATGAGCCTCGGCGTCACCAGCCTCACCTGCGGCCACGGCTACCTCACGGCCAGTGGCAGCGTCTCCCACCACTCGTCGGGCAACGCGCTCGACATCGCGACCATCAACGGCAAGTCGGTGATGGGCAACCAGGGTAAGGGGTCGATAACCGACCGTGCCGTTCGTGAGCTGCTCACCCTCCAAGGCTCGATGAAGCCCTCGCAGATCATCACCCTGATGCAGTACGCGGGGACCGACAACACCTACGCCATGGGCGACCATGCCGACCACATCCACGTCGGCTGGCAGCCGGGCGGCGACGGCGGCGGCGGCAAGGCCCGCGCGGCGGCGGTACTGCGACCCGGCCAGTGGAAGAAGCTCGTCGGCCGGCTCGACCGGATCGAGAACCCTGCGGTACCGGTGAACCCGAGCCGCTACTCGATCAAGGTCCGCGTCAAGCCGCGCTCCGAGTAGGCGCGCTGCCGTCCGGGACCGCCGGGACGAAGCCCGGTCAGCCGGCCGTGGCGGGCTCGGACTCCTCGAAAGCCGCCAGCTCGGCCCAGGCCGCCTCGACGGCGCGCCTGGCGGCGGTGATCCGCGCCTGGGACTTGGCCGTCTCGTAGGCGGTGGCCCAGGCTTCGGGGGCCGAGAGCTCCTCCTCGAGTGTGGCCTGGGCCGCTTCGGCCTGCTCGACAGCCGCTTCCAGCTCGGCCTGGCGCCGGAGACGGTTCTTGGAGGGGCCGCCGCGGCTGCGGCCGTGGACCTTCTCGCGTGCGCTGGGCTCTTCCGCGCGTCCCTCTTCGGACACCTGGCCGGGCGACTCGGGCGACTTTGCGGTCCCCGGCGCTGGGGGCTCTTGCACCGGCAGGGCGTCTCGCTCCTCTCTTAGCCGTGCGTACTCGGCCCAACCGCCGACGTACGAACGCAGCGTGTAGTCCTCGACGGCGATCGTCCGCGTCCCGACCGCGTCGAGCAGCGCGCGGTCGTGGGTAACGAGAAGGACGGCGCCCTCGTAGGAGGAGAGGGCGTCCTCCAGGGCCTCACGGCTCTCGAGGTCCAGGTGGTTGGTCGGCTCGTCGAGGACGAGCACGTTGGCCCCGCTGGCCACCAGCGTCGCCAGGCCCAGCCGCTTGCGCTCACCGCCGCTGAGCCCGTCGAGCGGCTTCTCGGCCTCCTCGCCTGAGAAGAGGAAGCGCCCGAGCAGCGCGCGGGCGTCGTTCGGGGCCAGGCCGGTCTGGTGGACGGCGGCTTCGAGC
>JAUMBN010000097.1:0-6414 GCA_032119675.1 Solirubrobacteraceae bacterium
ACCCGGACAGCGCTCTGCGCCACTACCTCGCCGACCAGCTGCCCTCCCGCGCCCTGGCGGAGACCCTGCTCTCGAGCCGGATCTTTCCCTACTTCGTGGCCGCGACGCCGGGGATGAGGGAGCTGCTAACGATCGGCGCGGTCTGGGACCTGACCCAGGAGGAGTCGCGCCGGACCGGCGAACGCCTCTACAACCTGGTGATCCTCGACGCGCCGGCGACCGGACACGGTCTGGCGATGATGGAAGCCCCCTCCACCTTTCAGCGCGCCGCCCAGGCCGGCCGGATAGCCGGCCAGGCCGGCCAGATCAAAGCCCTCCTCGAGAACCCGGCGCGCACCGCGGTGGTCGCCGCCGCGCGCCCCGAGGAGCTACCGGTCAACGAGACGATCGACCTCGCCCGCGAACTTGACGAACGCCTCTCGGTGCCTCTCGCCGCCGTGGTCGTCGATCGGGTTCACGGCGACCCGCTCACCCCGGAGGAGAGCCGGCGCGTGGCCGCAGCCGGCGTCGACCCGGCGGCAACCGGCGCGGTGCTGGCCGTCCACCGGCGTGCCGAGGCCGAGCACCGGGAGCTGGGACGCCTGCGGGCGGCCCTCGACTGCCCGGTAGCGACCCTGCCCGAGATCCCCAGCGTCGACCTCGGGCCCGGCGAGATTGCAGGGCTCGCCGGGCGCCTGGAGGCACTCCTGTGAGCGGCTCACTCCCGGAGCGGCTCGAGAACCGCTCGGTGGTGATCTGCGCCGGCTCGGGCGGGGTCGGCAAGACCACCTGCTCGGCGGCGATCGCCATGGGGCTGGCGGCCCGCGGCAAGCGGGTGGCGGTGATCACGATCGACCCGGCGCGGCGCCTGGCCGACGCCCTGGGGCTCGACGAGCTCGGCAACGAGCCCTCGCTGGTCGATCCGGCACGATTTGCCGGCGACGGCATCGAGATCGAGGGCGAGCTGTGGGCGATGACCCTCGATGCCAAGCGAACCTTCGACGAGCTGATCGAGAGCCTCGCGCCGGATGCCGAGACGCGGGACGAGATCCTCGGCAACCGGATCTACCAGCAGCTCTCCGGCGCGGTGGCCGGCTCGCAGGAGTTCACCGCCGTCGCCAAGCTCTACGAACTCGACCGCTCCGGCCGGTTCGACGTGCTCGTGCTCGACACGCCGCCGTCACGAAACGCGCTGGACTTCCTGGACGCTCCCGAGCGCCTGACCGGGTTCTTCGAGGGAAGGGCCCTGAAGTTCTTCCTCGCCCCGACCGGGCTGGCCGCCAAGGCCTGGGGCCGGGGAACCGGGGCGGTCTTCGGGGTGATGAAGAAGGTCACCGGGGTCGACCTGCTCGAGGACCTCTCGGTCTTCTTCCGCGCGCTGGGCGGCCTGATCGACGGTTTCAGGGAGCGGGCCGAGGGTGTCGCCCGCCTTCTGGAGGACGACGGAACCACCTTCCTGGTCATTACCTCCCCGGAGCGCGAGCCGGCCGAGGAGGCCGTCTTCTTCCGGCGCAAGCTGCGTGAGGCGGGCATGCCGTTCGGCGGCCTGATCGTCAACCGGGTCCATACCGTCGGTGACGGCGGGCCTGCGCCCGACCCCGAGGAGGTCGCCGCCGACCTTGGTCCCGAGCTGGGCCCCGAGCTGGCGGCCAAGGTTGCCCGGGCCTACGGCGAGGCGCTGGCGCTGGCCGAACGCGACGAGGCGTCGATCGCCCGCCTTCGCCGCGAGACCGGCGAGCGCCACCCGATAGTCGTCCCCGAGCTCGACGGCGACGTCCACGACGTGGCCGGGCTGGTGGCCGTCCACCGCTGGCTCTTCGCCGGCTCCTAGTAGCTGGAGCCGAAAGCCTCGAAGCTCCCGGTCGACTCTTCCGGGAAGCCGGTGCCGTCCTCGACCAGGCGGCGCGCGTCCTCGGCGTCCTGGAGCAGGATCGAGTCGGCCAGCCCGACCAGGTCGTCCCCGAGGTGCCCGCAGCAGCGGTCACGAAGGAGCGAGCGCAGGTGGCTGGACAGCTCGGCGACGCGCGCCTCGAGCTGGGCGTCATCGGGCTCGCCGTCGATAACCGCGTGCTCGAGGGCGGCGGCGTGGGCGATTCGCGCGGTCATCGCGGCGCGCTCGTCGGGCTCGGCGCAGAGCGCGGCAAGTCGTCCGGCCATCCGGCCCGATGCCGGGCCCTCCGGCTCGAGCAGGGCGCGGAGCGCGAGGAGGAGGTCGGTCAGCTCTTCGCCGGCAAGCAGGCGCTCGGAGGCCATGTCGAAGCGCCGCAGCGCCCAGGCCATCGCCCCCTCCTGGGGCGCGCGGCGCGCCACGAGGCTGAGGAAGGCACGCAGCTCGTCCTCCTGGGCGGACTCGATCAGGAGAGAAGAGCTGGCGTGGTCCTGCGCCCCACCCAGGGCCAGTGGCTGCCAGGGAGCCACGCCCACCCGGGTCCAGGCCAGGGAGCCGAAGGCAAAGCGCCCGTCGTCGTACAGGCGCAACCCGGTGAGCAGGCGACGGAGGGCGGTGCGGGTGCGGTGGATCGCGCCGGCGTCGCCGGGAACCGGGTCGAAGGCGGCGACCACCAGCGTCTGCGGCGAGCCGTCGAGCCGCGACCAGCGGGCCGCGTCGGGGGCCTCGGCGAAGTCGTCGCCCCGGACCAGCGTGAGCCCGTCGCCGAGGGCGACCTCCGGCGAGGCGATCTCCAGGCCGTAAAGGACGGCGACGGTCGTCTGCTCGGCCCGCTCCTCGTCGAGCGTCTGCTCGAGCTCGAGCCAGGCGCGGTCGAAGAGCCGCTCGTCGAAGACGAAGTCGATCGACTCGGCAAAGACCCGGGCGAGGAAGCAGTGGAGAGCGGCCTCGGTGCCGTCGCGGTCGGCCTCCGGCGCGGCTCCCTGGGCCTCCAGGTAGTCGGTGACTCCCCCGGTTGCGGCCAGCGCGTGGGCGGCGGGCAGGTACGTGGGGAGCTGGGAGAGGACGGAGCCGTGCGCGTCGATGAAGTCGGAGGTGAGCGGCCGGTAGCAGTAGAGCGGGGATACCCCGCGGCCGGACTCGACCACCTCGAAAGGCAGGTCGTCGCCGCCGGCGTCGCTGGCCAGCTGCCAGGCCGCCTCGCGCGTGAAGGCGTGGAGTGCCGATCGGAGCTGCCGCAGTGCCATCGTCCGGACCCCCTTCGCCGCCGGTCCCCGGCTTCCTGCCGGGCTCCCGGGCCGCGCCGCCGGCTTCCTGCGAATGGTTCCCATCACCACCTGCTTGGCGCCTGGCGTTCCGGTGGCGTACCGTCCCGGACATGAGCCACGCGGGCCACGTCCACGACTCCCACGACCACGTCCACGGCCCCGGCTGCGGACACACGCAGGTCGTGCACGACGGGCACATCGACTTCCTTCACGACGGCCACCTGCACCACCCCCACGGCGACCACGTCGACGAGCACCGGCTGCCGGTCGACGAACTCCACCCGGACCGCTGCGATGCCGCCCATGAGTGCGGCGAGCACGTCCACGGCGAAGGCTGCGGACACGACGCCGTGCCCCACGGGGACCACGTCGACTACCTCGTCGACGGGCGCCTGCACCACCCGCACGAGGGCCACTGCGACGACCACGGTCCGCTCCAGACCGCCTGAGCCGGCCGCCGCTAGCCTCAGGCGCGATGGGCGAGACCGACCGACAGGAAGAGTCCTGGGCTGCGCTGGCGACCGCCGGCCTGAGCCGCGCCGGCTACCGCCATGGCGGCGCGCGGGCCGCCGTGATCGGGCTGCTCGACGCCCAGAGCTGCACGATGACCGCCTACGAGATCGAGGCCGCCCTGCGCGAGAGCGGCCGCAGCGTGGGCCGGGCGAGCGTCTACCGGATCCTCGACGAGCTCGAGGAGGTCGGGGTGGTTACCAAGGTCGAGCTGGGGCGCGGGCAGGCGGGCTACGAGCCGGCGCGGCCTGAGCACCATCACCACCACATCGTCTGCGAGTCGTGCGGGAAGGTCCAGCCCTTCGACGACGCCGGCCTCGAGGAGGCCATCGGGAAGGTCTCGGCCGGCGAGGGATTCGAAATCACCGGCCACGAAGTCATCCTGCGCGGCCGCTGCCGCGACTGCCGCTGAGCTTCAGGCAGCAGCCGCCCGCAGCCGCGCCAGCGGCATGCGCACGACGAGGGCGAGCAGGAACGCTCCGCAGAGCGCCGCAGTGACCGCGGCCCCACCGGCCACGTCGGCGTGGAAGGAGAGGTAGAGGCCGCAGGCCGACGCGGCCAAAGCAACGCCGACGGCCGTGGCCATCATCGGGACGATCCTCGGCGTGAGCAGCCGGGCCGTCGCCGCCGGACCGACCAGCATCGCCACGACGAGCAGGTTCCCGAGCGCCTGGACGGCCACGAGGGTGGCCATCGCCAGCAGCAGCGCCAGGGCGACCTCGAATCCCCCCGGCCGCCGGCCGAGGGCGCCGGCGCCGGCCCGGTCGAAGAAGACGGCCAGGAAGCTCGGGTGCAGGACCCAGAGGGCAACACCGATGACCAGCGCTGCCGCGGCGGTGATCGCGACCTCCTCCCAGCCGACGGCGAGCAGGTCGCCGAAGAGAAGTCCGTTAAGCCCAGCCGGAACCTCGGGCGCGAGCCCAAGGAGCACGCCCAGCCCGAAGAGGCCCGTGATGACAACGGCCACGCCCACGTCGGAGTCCAGCCGCGGAACGCGCCCGACGAGGGCGATCAGAGTCGCCCCGACCAGGAGCCCTACCGCGCCTCCGGCGACCAGGGGCAGGCCCAGCAGGGCCGCCGCGACAAGCCCGGGAAGCATCGAGTGGGCCAGCGACTCTGCTCCGTAGGAGATTCCGGCAAAGACGATCCAGCAGCCGAGCGTTCCCGAAACCAGGCCGAGCAGTGCAAGCTCGACGAAGGCACGAACCACGAACGGCTCCCGAAGCGGATCGACAACCCAGTCGATCATCGTCGCCCCTCGCCGTGATCGTGGTGGTGGGGCGGCAGGATCGCCTTCTCGCCGGCGAGCGTGACGATCGCCCCGCCGTAGGTGCGTTCGATGACCTCCGGCGTGAGGACCTCCCCGGGCTCGCCGAACGCGATCTGCACCCGGTTGCAGCAGAGCACGAAGTCCCAGCCGCGCGCCTGCTCGATGTCGTGGGTGGCCATGAGGAGGCCCCTCCCCTCGGCAGCGAGCTCGTCGAAGAGGGCGGTGAGCAGCTCGGCGCTGGGAACGTCGGTACCTGAGAAGGGCTCGTCGAGCAGGAGCAGCGGGGAATCCTGGACGAGCGCGCGGGCCACAAGGACCCGCTGGCGCTGGCCGCCGGAGAGTTCGCCGAAGGTGCGGTCGGCAAGTTCGGCCAGCCCCACCCGGGCCAGCGCCCGGCGGGCCCGGACGCGGTCTTCCCGGCCGGGCCGGCGCCACCACGGAAGCCGGGGAAGAGCTCCCATCAGCGCGACGTCGAGCGCGCTGACCGGGTAGTCGAGCCGGGAGCGCTCGGTCTGCGGCACCAGCGCCGGCGGCACGGCCGCCACCGACAGCTCTCCAGAGGAGGGAGCCAGTTCGCCGGTGAGGACCCGGAAGAGCGTCGACTTGCCGCCACCGTTGGGACCGAGCAGGGCGACCCTCTGGCCGGCCTCGATGGCAAAGGTGAAGCCGCTGATCGCCGGGACGCTCTCCCCCGGATAGGTGGCGGCCAGGCGGTCGGCCTCGGCGAGGAGCCCGTCGCTCACGAGGTGATCGAGCACCTGACCGTGCCCCCGCTCGTCCCTGCCGCAACCGCTTCGGCATTGGCCGCCGCGGCGCCGAGGACGCTCCCTTCCGGGCCGTCGGACGGGCCGAGGGTGTCGCCGTAGAGCGTGTACTGGGAGGAGGCTCCGGTGTCCCCGGCAATCTGCTCGGCGAGGGCCGGGTTGAGTGAGCTCTCGGGAAACACGGCCTTCACCTTCTCCTCGCGGATCGTCTTTTCCAGTTCCGCGACCTCTCCGGCCGAAGCCTGGCCCTGCGTCGAGGTCGACGGAAAGACGGCCCCCACCGACCTCACCCCGTAGCGCTCGGTGAAGTAAACGAAGGCGTCGTGGTCGGTGACGATCACCCGGTCCTTCTCCGGGACCTTGTCGAGGCAGGCGCGAATCTCCTCGTCGACCTTCCTGATCCTTGCCCTGTAGGCGTCGGCGTTCGCCTCGATCTGCTTCCGGGCCGCCGGGTCGGCGGCGATCAGCGCCTTCTCGATGCGGCTTGCCGCCGCCTCGAGGTTCTCGGCGTCATGCCACCAGTGAGGGTCGACACCGGAGTCGCCGTGGGAGTGCCCAACCTCGCCGGAAGCGGCCTTCTCCTCGGAGTGCCCCTCCCCGCGGGAGGACCCCTCCTCGCCGTGGGAGGACCCCTCCTCGCCGACTGCGTGCGTGACGGGCAGGTCTCTGCCCAGGTCGACCACCTTGCCCTTCGAGCCCGATTCCTCGACCAGCTTCCGGGCCCACTCGTCCAGT
>JAUMBN010000098.1:0-6104 GCA_032119675.1 Solirubrobacteraceae bacterium
CGCGTGGTCCTGCTCTCCGGTGGCCGGCCGGTGGCCGACGCGCCCCCGTCCGAGGTGCTGAGCGGCGGCTGGCACTTCTCGACCGAGACGGCACGGATCCTCGGCGGCGCAGGAGGCGCCTGTACGCCCGAGCAGGGAGGCGAGCTCCTCCGGGGCGCGATGAGTGTGGAGGTGGCCCCGTGAGCTGGGAGCTGGTCTCGTTCCTCATCCTCGGCGCCGGCCTGGTGGCCGGGTTCGCCTGGTACGAGCGCAGCGAGCCCGGGTCGCGCATGCTCGCCCTGGTCGCGACGCTCGCGGCCCTCGCGGCGATCGGCAGGATCGCCTTCGCGCCGATACCGAACGTCAAGCCGACCACCGACATCGTCCTGATCGCCGGCCTGGTGCTGGGCGGAGCCCCGGGCTTCGTGGTCGGCTCGGTGGCCGCCCTGGCCTCCAACCTGCTCTTCGGCCAGGGTCCGTGGACCCCTTGGCAGATGGCGGCCTGGGGGCTCTGCGGAATCCTCGGCGCGCTGATTGGGCGGATGACAACCCGGCAGGTCGGGCGGCTGCCGCTCGCCCTGGCCTGCGCCGGCGCCGGCCTGATGTTCGGCGCGATCATGGACGCTTCGATCTGGGTCACCTATGGAGGCGGCCAGGGCATCTCGCAGTACCTGGCCATCGCTGCCACGTCGCTGCCCTTCAACCTCGCCCACGCGGCCGGCAACTTCGTATTCGCCCTCGCCTTCGGGCCGGCCCTGGTCAGGGCGTTGGCGCGCTTCCGCGACCGGATGGAGGTCAGATGGGGGGAGTCCGTTCCCGCGACCGGCGCGACCCGCGGTCTCGCCGGGCCCGCCGTTCTCGTGCTGGCCGCCACGCTCTGCGCCGGGATGCTGGCCTCGCCCTTCGAGGCGGCGGCGGCGAGCGCGAAGCTCAAGGCGGCCCGCTACCTGGTCTCGGCCCAGAATCGCGACGGTGGCTGGGGCCCCGCCCCGGGAACGCGCAGCAACGCGGTGCAGACCTCCTGGGCGGTCGTCGGGCTGGCCGCCGCCGGCTACGACCCGCTGCGGGTGAAGATGCGCGGCAGGACGCCGACCGCGCTACTGCGCCGGTACGCCGAACGCTCGCGGAGCACGGCCGATATCGAGCGCACCGCGATCGCGCTCGCCGCGGCCGGCCTGCCGGCTTCGACCGGCGGCCTGTCGGCGCGCCTGCGCCGCAGCCAGCGGGCCGACGGCTCGTTTGCCGGGCTGGTCAACCTCACCTCCTACGGCCTGATCGCCCTCCGCGCCTCCGGGCTGCCGGCCGGAAGCAGCCGGGTACAGCGGGCCGCCCGGTGGATCGAGGCGAGACAGAACTCCGACGGCAGCTTCAACTACGCGCGCCGCGGGGCGCCGGGCACCGTTGACGACACGGCCGGCGCACTCCAGGCCCTTGCCGCGGCGGGGCGACGTGGAGCCGCGGCCCGGGAGGCGCTCTCCTACCTGCTGGCCCGCCAGAACGGTGACGGGGGCTTTGCCTTCCAGCCCCCGGGCCGCTCCAACTCGCAGTCGACCGCCCTGACCGTCCAGGCGATGGTCGCCATGGGGAGCAACCCGGCGCTCAAGCGCCGTGCCGGCCGCTCGCCGCTCGGCTACCTCGGCGCCCGCCAGCAGGCGAGCGGGCTGATCCGGTACTCGACGACCAGCTCGGCGACCCCGGTCTGGGTCACCTCCCAGGGGCTAGCCGCCCTTGGACGCCGCGCCCTCCCGGTCCGGATCCGCCGGTGAAAGGCCTCCCTCAAGGCGGCCTTTTTCGCAATCCTTTAGCGTCCCGGCCTCGATGAGGGTCGGGGTTCCCAAGGAGACTGCAGAAGGCGAGCGCCGGGTCGCGCTTGTACCTGAGGTCGCAGCCAAGCTCACCGGGCGCGGGATAGACGTCGTCGTCGAGCGCGGCGCCGGCGAGGCGGCGCTCATTCCGGACTCGGCGTTCACCGAGGCCGGCGCAAAGATCGGCGAGGCCTCGGAGGTGTGGGGCTCGGACGTGGTCGTCACGATCGCCCCCCCGGCGCCGGCGCAGATCGCCTCGATGAACCGCGGCGCCCTGCTCATCGGCTTCCTGGCCCCCCTGACCAGCCCGGAGACGGCAACCGCCGCGCGCGACGCCGGCATCACCGCCCTGGCGATGGAGTCGATCCCGCGCATCTCGCGCGCCCAGGCGATGGACGCCCTCTCCTCCCAGAGCAACGTCGCCGGCTACGAGGCCGTGATCCTCGCCTCCGAGCAGCTGACCCGCTTCTTCCCGATGCTGATGACCGCCGCCGGCACCATCCCGCCGGCCAAGGTTCTGGTCCTCGGGGCCGGCGTCGCCGGCCTGCAGGCCCTGGCCACGGCCCGGCGCCTGGGGGCTGTGGCCACCGGCTACGACGTCCGGCCCGAAGTGGCCGAGCAGGTCGAGTCTCTCGGGGCGAACTTCCTCGACCTGGGGATCGAGGCCGCCGGCGAGGGCGGTTACGCCCGCGAGCTCACCGAAGGGGAGCGCGCCGCCCAGCAGCAGGCGCTTGAAGAGGCGATCAAGGGGTTCGACGTGGTCATCACCACCGCCCTCGTTCCCGGCCGCCCGGCGCCGAAGCTCGTCTCCGGGGAGGCTGTCCGTGGGATGAAGCCGGGCTCGGTGATCGTCGACCTGGCCGGCGAGAGCGGAGGCAACTGCGAGCTGACCGAGCCGGGGGAGACCGTCGTGCGCGAAGAGGTGACGATCGCCTCGCCGCTCAACCTCCCGGCCCACATGCCCGAGCACGCCTCACAGCTCTACGCGCGCAACGTTCTCTCGCTGCTCGACCTGATCGCCCCCGACCCGGAGGGCGAAGGCGGCGGCGCCCCGACGGTGCAGCTCGACTTCGACGACGAGATCGTCGCCGGTGCCTGCGTGGCCCGCGACGGGGAGATCGTCCACGAGGGCGCCCGCGCCGCGGTGGGGGGAGGAGCCTGAGATGACGCCCGTCGCGGTATCGGCCCTGGGAATCGACCCATTCGTAACCAACCTCGCGATCCTCGTCCTCGCGGGGTTCGTCGGCTACGCGGTCATCTCCAAGGTGCCCAACACCCTCCACACGCCGCTGATGTCGGGCACCAACGCGATCCACGGGATCGTCGTGCTCGGCGGCATCATCGTGCTCGGCCTCGGTGTCGACCTGAGTGCCCTCAACAAGGCGATCCTCGTCCTGGCGATCATCTTCGGGACGATCAACGTGGTCGGCGGCTTCCTTGTCACCGACCGGATGCTCGACATGTTCAAGAGCCGCCCCGAGTCGCCTAAGAAGGACGAGGGGGGAGAGGGCTGATGAGCACACCCCTCGCCGGCGCCTTCTACCAGGACGGCAACTTCATCGCCATCCTCTACATCGTCGCCTTCAGCCTCTTCATCTACGGCCTGAGCGGCCTGACCGGTCCGCGCACTGCGGTCCGCGGAAACCGGATCGCTGCCATTGGCATGGCGCTGGCGCTGGTCGCCTCCTTCCTGATTGAGGGAATGGGTAACTGGGCGCTGATCGCCGTCGGCCTGGTCGTCGGCACCATCCTGGGGATCCCCTCGGCCCGCCAGGTGAAGATGACCGCGATCCCGCAGATGGTCGCCCTCTTCAACGGCGTCGGCGGCGGAGCCGTCGCCCTGATCGCCTGGGCGGAGTTCAACGACACCGGCGGGTACGCCAACGAGCCGCTGACCTTCGTCATTCCCTCCCTCTTCGCCGCGATCGTGGGATCGATCAGCTTCTGGGGCTCGAATATCGCTTTCGGCAAGCTCCAGGAGATCCTCCCGGGGCGCCCGATCGGTGCCGGGCGCCTGCAGCAGCCGATCAACCTGCTCCTGCTGATCGTCGCCGTCGCTGCAGCCGTGGCGATAGCCGCCGGCCAGACCTCCGGCATCTACATCGCCGCCGTACTGATCGCCGCCGGGCTGCTCGGGATCTTCGTCGTGCTCCCGATCGGCGGAGCCGACATGCCGGTCGTGATCTCGCTGCTGAACGCCTTCACCGGGCTCTCGGCCGCGGCCACCGGCCTGGCCCTGGACAACACGGCGCTGATCGTGGCCGGCATGATCGTCGGTGCCTCCGGCACGATCCTCACCCGCCTGATGGCCGAGGCGATGAACCGCTCCATCCCGAGCATCGTGGCCGGCGGGTTCGGCGGCGGCGCCGAAGTGGCGGGCCCCGGCGGAGGCGAGGGCGGAACGGTTCGCGCGACCAGTGCCGCCGATGCGGCGATCCAGATGGCCTACGCCCGCCAGGTGGTCATCGTCCCCGGCTACGGAATGGCGGTCGCCCAGGCCCAGCACACCGTCCGCGAGCTGGCCGACGAGCTCGAGAAGCGCGGGGTCGAGGTCAAGTACGCGATCCATCCGGTCGCCGGGCGCATGCCGGGCCACATGAACGTGCTGCTCGCCGAGGCCGACGTGCCGTACGAGCAGCTCAAGGAGATGGACGAGATCAACGGCGACTTCCCGCGCACCCAGGTCTCGCTGGTGATCGGCGCCAACGACGTCACCAACCCGGCCGCCAATACCAACCCCGAGTCGCCGATCTACGGGATGCCGATCCTCAACGTCAACGAGAGCGAGTCGGTGATCGTCCTCAAGCGCTCGATGAACCCGGGCTTTGCCGGAATCGAGAACGAGCTCTACTTCGACCCGAAGACCTCGATGCTCTTCGGGGACGCCAAGGACTCGGTCGGCGACATCGTCAGCGAGCTGGCCGCCCTCTAGCTGGCGCGGGAGCGCGCCGTAAGTGCTGCCAGACTGGTAGCCGATGATCGAGCGGAAACAGGGGATAGAGGGGCTCGCCTCCGACGCTTACGACGTGCTGGTCATCGGCGGCGGGATCACCGGCGCCGGGGTGGCGCTCGATGCGGCCACGCGCGGCTACACCGTCGCCCTGATCGAGCGCCACGACTTCGCCTCCGGAACCTCGAGCCGCTCGTCGAAGCTCGTCCACGGGGGGCTGCGCTACCTGCAGCAGTTCGACCTCGGGCTGGTCCGCGAGGCGCTGCTCGAACGCCAGCTGATGGTCAAGCTGGCACCGCACCTGGTCAAGCCGCTGCCGATGATCGTTCCCGCCTTCGACGACGAGCCGCCCGACCGGATCGTCGGGGCCGGGCTCAGCCTCTACGACGTCATGTCCCGCGAGAGCCTGCGCCGCCGCCGTCGCCGCGATGACGACGACGGCCACGGGTTCGACAGCGACTGGTCTCCCGAGCGCCACCGGGCAATCGGCGGCGAAGAGGTGCTCGAGCGGGCGCCGGCACTGGCCGCCCGCGAGCCTACCGGCGGCTACCTTTTCTATGACTGCCAGACCGACGATTCGCGCCTGGTGATCACGGCGCTCATCGAGGCTGCCCGCTTCGGGGCGGTCTGCGTCAACCGGGTCGAGGCCCTCGACCTGCTCGAGCAGGGAGGGCAGGCTCGTGGCGTGCTCGCCCGCGACCTCGAGACCGGAGAGAGCTTCGAGATCCGTGCCGCCAACGTGGTCAACGCGACCGGCGTCTGGGCCGACAGGATCCGCCCCGACGAGCTCCATGACGAGGCCGAGGTGCCGAGGATCCGGCCGAGCCGCGGCACCCACATCACCCTGCCGCAGGAGAAGCTTCCGCTAAACGACGGCGTGATCGTGCCGGCCGGCGAGGGACGCTCGATCTTCGCCCTTCCGTGGCTGGGCTCGACCCTGGTAGGCACGACCGACAACGACTACGACGAGCGCGACCTCGACCACGTTGCTCCGGCCGGGGGCGACATCGACTACCTGCTCGACGCCGTCAACTCCTTCTTCCTCACCGACCTCGGCGTGGAGGACATATCCGGCGCCTTCGCCGGCGTGCGGCCGCTCATCTCGACCGGCGACCCGAAGAAGTCGGTCGACATCTCCCGGAAGGCCGAGCTGTACGAGACCAGCAGCGGGATGATCACCATCACCGGCGGCAAGCTCACCACCTGGCGGCGGATGGCGAAGATGGTGGTCGACCGGATCGTCGAGCGGGACGCCCGCACGGCCCCGTGCCGCACGGAGGAGATTCCGCTCGGCCAGGCGATCGAGCCCGACGAGCTGCCGCGCGTGGAGGGGGTTCCTCCGGATGCCTACGAGCGGCTGGCCGGCCGCT